>CAVEUW010000027.1:0-24031 GCA_963619015.1 Senegalimassilia sp.
GTGCATGGTATGGCGGCTCGCTTCTGACCACCATCGACGGTGTGCGCATCAACAAGCACTGCCAGATTATCGACAAAGAACGCAAGCCTATCAAGGGTCTGTATGCCGTGGGTACTTGCTCAGGTAGCTACTATGCCGGCAATTACCCGGTATACCTGGTTGGCAACTGCCTAGGCCGTCAGGTCACCTTTGGTCGCTACGCTGCGCGTCACGTCATGGGTGACATTCAGTAAGCAAAAGTTGAGTTGCGCTTCTATCGCGCTTAGGCGCCTATAGAAGAAAACATCAAAGCCCACCTCCTATACATGTTGTGAGGTGGGCTTTTTGTATACAAGCAAAAAGAGGTGCCCGCACTTTCGCGAACACCTCTTTAGATCAAGCAGTTTAGATACCGACAAGGCCTATAAACCGTTACTTACGAATGACCTTTTCGCCACTTTTTAGTTCTTTGCGAGCCCAGTGACCCCAGTGATACAGGGCATCAGATTCGCTAACGGTACCATCACCGAACATCAGGCGATGCGTGCCGCGGTAAGGCTGGAAGATGCCAGCACCCAAGAAGATGTGTGCCAGGCCAAACACGGCGATCAGCAAGAAGCCCAGGTCATGGAACCAAAGAATGATACCGTAGGCGTTGCCAAAGTTGCACACAGTCGAGCCGCACAGAAGCAGGATGCCCGTAATACCCATGAGTGCGCCTGCAAGCCACAGCATACCGTCTGCGAAACGCTGTCCAGACTTCACTTCGTCCTGATCAGGCATGTGAATCCACTTCGCCATGAACAGATACGGGAAGAACAGCACCATCCACTTCTTATCGTCGGAATTCCACTTCGCGAACAGGTTCTTGAATACGTGTGCCACACCCTTAGGTGCTGCGATGGCACTAATAAGCGGAACGAGCACGAAGATAATGCCGAGCACTCGGTGAGACATGCGAATAGCGAATACCGTTTCGGTCCCAACAGACTGACCAAGGGCAGGTACGAACACGAACAGACCCGAAATGCACAGCAGAATGCACGCGATGATGGTGATGCCATGCGTCAGGCGCGCCTGCAGGGAATGACGCTGGATGCGGCGTTCGCCACCCTGGGCGTTCTTCTTCAAAAACTCCTGGTCAGCTGCAGCGACCTCAGGAGAAACCTTAACGTTTGCGCTCATTATTTCCCCTCCTTATGGCCGGGAAGATTCTCGGTGAGGTGTTCCTTGACGCTCATCTCGTCAGGGCCGTCGCCGTGCTTAACAACTTCGCCAGTCTCAACATTAAGCGTGTTGCCGGTCTTATCGTTGTAAGCAAGCTTGCTGCGCTTGTATCCGATACCCAGCGCAAACATGGAAGCCAGGCCCACAACAGTCAAACCAGACAGAGCACCAGTGATTGGCTTCATGACTTGCGTCATTGCAACATTTGCAGGAACCGACGGGTTCTCAACTACGCCATGAGCTTCATGGCCATACTTCAGCACATGCAGCACGTGGGTCTTGTAATCGTCGTTGTTGCCAGCGACGCAAGCCTTGCTGTAACCCTTTTCCTTCAGCCATGCAACACGGTCGTTTGCTTTCTTGACCATCTCGTCGCGATCGCCAAACTGCAGAGCCTGCGGCTGACAGGTTGAAACGCAAGCCGGCTGCATGCCGTGCTCAACGCGGTCGAGGCAACCCGTGCATTTCTGAATGACAACCTTGTCAAGCAGAGCGCTGCCGCCATCGTAGCGCGGCACGTCAAACGGGCAAGCACTCGAGCAATACTTACAACCGACGCACTTGTCCTGATCAACAGAAACAAAACCGGTGTCAGCGTCCTGCTTAAGCGCGCCATGCGGGCAGACAGCAACGCAGGGAGCGTTGTCGCAGTGCTGGCAGCTACGACGACCAAAAGCCCAGGAAATCGGCTTGGTCGTGCAGGCATCGTTGCCATCAATCTCGTTGAACGTGATGATCAAACGCGTCGTGCCGTTGATGTCGGGCGGGTTCTGATAGGTGCCCGTGAACGAACTTGCGCAAGCGTTCAGCTCGGTCGGGCTTGGCAGGTTATTCCAGCATTTGCACGCAACCTGGCAACCTTTGCAGGCAGTGCACATAGAGGAATCGAACAAAATTGCTTTCTCTGACATTTGTTATTCCCCCTTATGCCTTCTCGATATTGACCAGGAACGCCTTGTACTCCGGAATATAGGAGTTCGGGTCACCGACGTTCGGGGTCAGGTCGTTAACGGTGTTTGTATCAGTTGCAAACACGCCAGCCCAACTGTAGTGATGAGTCATGCCCACAAGGTGACGCTTCTCACCATTGACTGTCAGCGGGGTCACACGCTTCGTAACAACTGCCGGAATCTTGACAGAGCCACGGTTGTTCCACACATGGACCATGTCGCCGCTCTTGATGCCCTTCTCGTTTGCTAGCTCCTCTGACATCTCGATGAACTGCGCGGGCATCGACTCGATGAGCGCCGGGCACATGCGGGTCTGGCCACCAGTCTGCCAGTGCTCGGTTACCGAGTAGGTGGTTGCCACAATCGGGAACTCCTTGTAATCGGCGTGCGCCGTCGATGCGTTGTTGGCGAACTTGATGCAGGGGTTCGACAGGCTGCCATTCATGATGTTCTCCGAAAGCGGGCTTTCGAAGGGCTCGTAATGCTCAGGCATCGGCGCGTCGACCATGCCGTAGCTGATCAAGCGGGCATTTTGCTCCCACGTCATGAAGAAGGCGTTGTTGTTCGGCTCAACCGGGTTGCCGTTCTTCGTGGCGACAAAGTCGGCGTTGTCGTTGAGAGTCCACTTGCCATTCTCCCACTTGCACAGCGTGCGCGCCTCGTTCCAAGGCTGGCCCTTCGTGTCAGCCGATGCACGGTTGTAAAGAATGCGGCGATTGTTCGGCCACGCAAACGACCACTTCGGGTAAAGGCCAAGGCCAGTCGGGTCAGACAGGTCACGGCTTGCGCAAGGCTGCTCGGCGGCGTCAAGCGGTGCGTCGTTGTTGTTCCAGAAACCGGAGTAGATCCACATACCGCAGGCAGTAGAGCCGTCGGCGGCAAGCTCGGAATAGCCGGAGAGCAAATCGGTCTTCGGGTTCGCGGACGTGGTGTTACACTCGGTGCCAGCAACGCGATAGCCGTTAAGAGCCCAAGCGACCGGACGCGGGTCCATCTTGCCATCCACGTAGTAATCCCACTTCGTATTCAGGATAGGAGCCGGGTTCGCGCCGCCCTCCTTCTTGTACAAATCAACGATGGCAGTCCAAATAAGGTCGCACATCTCGTAGTCGGGCTTCGCCTGATCCCAGGGCTCGCATGCCTGGAAACGATACTGGATCCAACGGCCGGAGTTCAAAATCATGCCGGGCTTCTCGTAAATGAGCGCGCAGGGCAGGTAGTACACGGTCGTATTGATCTCGGCCGGGTTCATGTCAGGCGCTTTCCAGAAACTGGCCGATTCGGTGACGACCTGGTCAGCCACAACCAGCCAGTCGAGCTTGGCCATCGAACGGCGGACGAAGCCGGCATTCGGGGCAGAGTGGCAGGGGTTCATGCCCCAGTTGAAGTAGCCCTTCATAATGCCTTGGTCCATCAGCTCGAAGGTGTTGATGTGCGTGAAGTTGCGCGCACCCTTCTCGGAGGGAACCTTCGGCCACCAGTCGAAGCCGTAATCGTTATCGGCGGTAGCGTTCTCGCCGAACCATTCCTTCAAGGCGCTTACCATGAACTTCGGCTTGTTGGTGTAATAGCCAGCCGAATAGGTCTGCGACTCAAGCCATTTACGCAGCGTCGAGCGGTCGGTGGTGTTCGCCCACTTCAGGTAGCCAGGCTGCTCATCAACCATCATGGCCATGTCGGTTGCGCCCTGAACGTTCGGCTCGCCGCGCAGCGCGTTCACGCCGCCGCCAGGAATGCCAATATTGTTCAGTAGCAGCTGCAGTATAGACATGGCGCGTGTGTTCTGGCCGCCATAGGAATGCTGCGTCTGGCCGAGTGCGTACAGGATGGTGCCGGATTTACCCGGAGCACCCGACTCGGAATAGGTCTTGTACACCAGCTCGAGCGTTTCAGCGTCCATGCCACACACCTTCGCCACGGTTTGAATGTCGTAGCGCTCATAGTGCTTTTTGAACTGCTGATACACGCACATCTCGTCCTGCAGCGTGGTGTCTTTCTTTGGCTTCGTGAATTTCGGAGGGGTGAATTCAGGTGTGCCGGGCTTGTTGACCCACGCGTAATCGCCGGTCTCGGAGGTATCCCACTCCTCGACCGATTCGGTCTGATAGTGCCAGGACTCGACATCGTAGGTCTTCGTTTCCTCGTCCCAACCGCTGAAGTGGCCGGACTTTACATCAAATCCGAACTCAGGGTCGAGCAAATACGATGCGTTTGTGTAATTGATCAAATATTCGAAATTGTAATTGTCAGGGTTCTTACCGGTACGTGTGTACTCAGCCAGACCAGGCTCAATCAAGTTCTCGATGATGTAGTGGTACATGCCGCCGTAGAACGCAATGTCGGTGCCGGAACGGATCGGGCAGTAGATATCGGCCTGCTCAGCGGTACGGGTATAACGCGGGTCGACGACTATCCACTTCGCGCCCTTGTTGTGGGCGCGCTGCAAATGCAGGGAAGACGTCGGGTGGCTCTCGCAGCTGTTAGACCCGCAGTGCAGGATGTAGTCAGCGTTGGCCATGTCGGACCAATGGCTGGTCATGGAGCCACGACCGAACGTCGGAGCCAAGCCAACGACGGTTGACGAATGGCACACGCGGGCTTGGTTATCGATTGCGACAATGCCAAGCGAGCGCATCATTTTCAAAATCAGATACTGCTCCTCGGAGTTTTCCTGGCTGCCGCCAAGGGAAGCAATCGAAGGAGTGTAATTAACGGTCATGCCGCTTTCGTTTTTCTCGATGAAGGTTTCGTCGCGCGTATCCTTGACTTTGCGCGCGATTTCGGAAATCGCCTGATCCCAAGTGATTTCCTCCCAATCGCTCGCGCCAGGACGACGAACGAGCGGACGGGTTACGCGATCGGGGTTTTTCACAACCTCGCGCGTTTTCGGATCGACGATGTTGCGAAGCTGGAACATGGTTGCGCCCTTCGGACACAAGCCGCCCTCGTTGATGGGATGGTCAGGGTCACCTTCCAGGTTGATCAGTTCGCCATCGCGCGATGAGCAGAGGCTGCCGCAACCACCTGCGCAATAGCAGCAGATATTAGTTGCTTCCTCTGTGTTTTGAAGTTTCCAATCTTTTTCGGTTTCAGCCGCGAATGCTTCTGTTTGAGAAGCCAATTCGAAGGCTAGCGTGGTAGCAAGTGCGCCACCAGTCGCTTTAAAGAACCCTCTACGGGTCAATGCCATGGTAAACATCCCCCTTTCGCATACAAGCGCACCTAATCTTTAAGCATGCAGCAGCCAGCCTGTGGTCAGGCCAAATGGTCATGTTTTATGGAACAAGGTGGCATGACGATGCCCGTCGTCTTACGCTCGACGCACATCGACTCGCATGATCTTATGGCTTGCTACACATGCAAACCAATAGGTACTACTCGTCTTTAATGCGATTCGGTATGCCAGTGTTGTCAGTGTGCAAGCCTCGGCGCAACTCGTCTTGCGCGCGTGCAGATAAGCTCAAATTTCCTGAAACCTAGCGCCAGCAGAAAAGCGCCAGTGGACTTGAGCCGTAAGGCTTGCACGAGGTTGGAAAGTCCGGAACTTCCTGTTAATAGGTTAGAAAAATTCAGTAGTCTTATTTAAATGCTACTGGCGAAGGGTCATTTCTGACCGGTGAGTGGTCGTACCCCCCGTTTTGCGCAGGGGGTCTCATATCGTAGGTATTAGGACATAACTTGAAATGTGTTTCATTTAACTATTCTTAAGTTTGAATAATATCTGATAGATGCATAAATCATGCTTGTTGGATGCACCACAGATTTAAGAAATTGTGCAATAGCATAGGATTCTAAATAATGCAAATTTAATCGTTATGAATAAAGGCTTGAGTCATAAAACAATAAATAAGGGGCTTGAATCATACGATTCAAGCCCCACAAGCAAGCATTAAAAGCCAGCTGAGTTTTCGTTTGGCTGCCCGAGAACCACACACAACTGCCCAAACATTACATTTAGCTACGTTCAGCCCATCCAGCAATCCAACATTGCGCCTTACAACCCGACGCTATGCCGCCTTCACATTGCTAAGATCTTCGCCAGCATTTGGGTCGTTGAAGATTTCCATATTCACACTACCCGCCTGCTTTGCTACAACCGTGGTGCACACCGCATCGCCAGTAATATTCACAGCCGTGCGAGCCATGTCCAAGATACGGTCAATGCCCATGATGAGCGCAATACCCTCAAGCGGCAAACCAACGGAGTTGAACACCATCGAAAGCGTAATCAAGCCAACCGACGGCACGCCGGCGGTACCGATAGAGGCAAGTGTCGCAGTCGCAATTACCGTTGCGTACTCAACAGGACCAAGTTGTACGCCAAACAGCTGCGCCGTAAAGATTACAGCCACACCCTGCATAATTGACGTGCCGTCCATGTTGATAGTGGCACCCAAAGGAATCGTGAATGACGAGATGCGGCGGTCAACGCCAATCTTCTTCTCAAGCGTTTCAATATTAAGCGGGATAGTCGCATTAGAGGTTGCCGTGGAAAATGCAAACGCCATAACCGAGCCGAACTTCTTCAAGAACTTCAACGGGTTCAAGCGAGCAAATACGAACAACAAAAGCATGTAGACAACAAAACACTGCACAGCAAGTGCCAACAGCACACCTAACATGTATTTCAGCATGGGCAAGAAGGCATCAAAACCAATATTGGCGAACGTGCGCGCAAGCAAGCAGAATACGCCGAACGGTGCGGCCAACATAACGATGGAGGTCATCTTCATCATGATGTCGTTAAACTGCTCGAAGAAACGATGCACTGTTTCAACCTTACGACCCATCAGCGACAAGCAGATACCAACGAACAAAGCGAAGAAAATGATGGCAAGCATGTCACCAGAGGCCAAAGCCGAAATAGGATTTTTCGGAATGATATTCAAAATGGTATCAACCATTGAGGTATCAGTTGAAGTCGACGAATCAAGTGTTGAGGTATCGCCGCTCACAAGCGAGGACATATCAACACCCTTGCCCGGGCTAATAGCAGTACCAATCAACAGTGCCACCGATACCGCAAGCGCGGTGGTGCACAAGTAAAACACCAGAGTTTTAATACCGATGGTTCCAAGGGTTTTTGTATCGCCAATAGACGAAGCACCGCAAACAATAGAACAAAACACCAACGGCACAACAAGCATTTGCATCAGACGAATAAAGCCCTGGCCAATAACGTAGAAAATGCCGTTAACAAAAACGTCGTCACGAATAGTTCCGGCTGGAACCAAATAATGGAAAATGACGCCGCAAACAAGACCGAGTACCAGCGCAAGCAGAATTCGTCCAGTCAAACCTAGCTGAAATTTCTTGGGCTTGCCACCCATATTGATTTCATTAGCCATAAGCCCCACCTATTCTGCTTCAGCCGCCAGGGCCGATAAATCATGTGCTGCAACAAAAGCAGCAAGATCGTCTTCCCATGTTGGCATTTCGTAAACGCCAGTAAGGCGCGCCATCATATCATCGAGCTCGACGTGATAGCCCTGTCCCGGCTTTGCGGTGCCGCGCAGGTTGCCCGTCGGTTCGCCAATAAGCTGAAATGCGCGCTCAAAAAACTCGAAGCGGCTCGTAACACCCGTGCAAGCAGCATGAAAGGTACCAAATTCGCCAGAACTCATAACAGTAACGACAAACTTTGCGAAAGTATCGACCGAGGTCGGGCATGCGAACTGGTTAGCCGGCACCGGCACTGTTTGACCAGTACGGCTTGCACGCAAGGCGCGTACCAATTTGTCAGTAGGAAGCGCGGTATATACCCAACTAGAACGAACAATAATGTGGCGTGTAGAAAGCTCGCGAACAAAGCGCTCGCCTGCCTGCTTAGTCTTTCCGTACACGTGCGGTGGCTTCGTGTTATCGAATTCATTAAACGAAAGCTCTGTATCTTCAGGGAACAAATCGTCAGTAGAAAGGTGCACAAGCATTGCATCAACCGTAGAAGCCGTGATGGCCATATTGCGTGCGCCCAGCGCGTTTACCTTGTACGCAAGATCAGGGTTTTCCTCTGCCTGCGTGCGCGTAGCAAGTGCCGCACAGTTGATGATAATGTCCGGGCGATACGTTTCTGCATAGCCCATCACAGCAGCAAGGTCGGTAACATCAACTTCTATGTCTGTTGTCAGGACCTTGTATACGCTGTGGTCAAGGCAATGTTCGATTGCTTGCCCCATGCGCCCAGCTGCACCGGTTATCCATACAGTTTCTTGGGGACCCATCCTCATAGGGGTTCCTCCTATCTATATATGTATAGGAAAACACTCGATCGAAATGTCGAATTACCTTATTTTACCCCGAAAATTTGAAATTACCCATATAGAAACAAATGAGTAACTCCCAACAGTCCAAAACTTCTTGTCAAGCAGGCGAGATAGCGTAAAACCCGCCGAAAACCAAAACATAAACTTTTGAAGAACAACCATCAACGATAAACAAAACGAGCCCCGCAACATGCGAGGCTCGTAAACAATGCGAACTTATATGTAAGAGTCGTCAAGCTAGCTAATGCTTACCAGAATCGGCTGCAGAAGCTTCCTTAAATTCCAGCCGTCGTCTCTCAAGGTCTGCAAGCATTTCATTGGCCTTGCGATCTTCAGATTCCTGGGCTTCACGGTTAAGGCGATAGTCTTCGCGAATCTTGTCATTATCGGCAAGCAGGAAGTACAGTACCAAGCCAGCTGCCAGGCCAACGCCGCCGCCGCGAGCCAAAATAAAGCCCGCAATCATGCCAGCTAAGCCCTGGTCCATCTTGTCGCGTGCCAAGTCGAATGAGATCTGCGCACATACGAAACCTTGGATGCACAACACAACAACAAGGATAGCGCCCGAAGCTGCAAGCGAAGCCTCATAGAGCGGGAACACAAACAAGCCAATGACAGTGAAGATAAGGTTGGTGCCAGATCCGTCATAAATGGAATCCATGCCCTGACGACCGGACTGCTTATAGCGCTGATATGTCGCAACGCAATACGGAGCAGAAAGCGGGCCTGCAAGTGCCGGATACGGCGCAAACAGCGAAAGCACCAAATTACGGATACCGCAGATGATGTTGGTGCGGTTCGGGTCGAACTCGATGAATTCGTCATCACGCAGAGCTTGCATGCCAAGCTGCTGAACCGTAACAAAATCGCCGTAAGCAATGACCCATGCAATAAGGGCAATCGGGAATGCCTGAATCCAGATGCCCGGTTCAGCCCAACCAATGAAGAATGGACTTACCGACGTAAACAGCGCTAGGAAGTCGGGAACACGCAGAATCTGGCCTGAGAAGTTGTACTGGAACTCACCAGTGAAACCACCAACAACAAACAGAATAAGGATGGCCCACAAGAAGCTGTAATTGCCCATGATTTGCAGGATACGATTGGTATCCATGTGTTTACGAATGCGCTGGCTAAACATCAGGCAGAACACAACGCACAGACCAGCAATGCAGCCGATAGTTGCGGTATCAACAGCGCCACCCTCCTTTAAGCGTGCATACACGGCATTTACGCCAGCACCAAGGACGATACCTGCTTTAACACCAGGTGGGAGCAAGGTATTTAACTTCTTTGATAACCCTGTCGCTCCTAATATTAAAAACATTAAAGCTAGTTCTAATTGCACCGCCGTTAGTGCTTGTAATCTGACAACGCCTGGGTCGAACCCTTCCAAAAACACAATGACAATAGCCATTGCAGGAGTAATCCAACCGCAGATGGAAGGCTCGCCAAGCAGCCAGTTGCAGGTATACATCATGGTTTCAAATACCACGAGCGCCCATGCAACCTCTGGGTCAAGGCCTAACGTGGAAATGAGCACGGCAAGCGCGCCATACGACGTGCAAGCATTCATCAGGCCGGTCACAATTTCGGGCGGCGAGATTTTAAAGTGCACAAAAGGAAGACGAATACGTAAGATTCCGCACGGGATATATGGCTGAATGCCGCCGTACGATCTTTTCATAAAAGCCATGGCAACCTCTTCACCTAGTACTTTGCGCTTTTTCGTTCCTCCAAAAACAAAAAAGCCACTGACTTGGTAGCTTTTTCACGAACCCCTCTTGCTCGAATTAAAACCCCAAGTTGCACAATGATTGAATTTTAGCAGTATGTCGCCAAAACTATCGCTAGTTTGCTGTTGTATTTGATTCGCAAATAGTTATCTGAATAATACGGGGTTAATCGCATAAAAAATTTCTTGCGTTTGAAAGCGAATTCGGCATGCAGCCAAGCATCTACGCAATATTGCGCGCAATAAAAAAACCGCCATACGGCGGTTTTGGTTTTGAGTGGCGGGATGTACGAGACTTGAACTCGCGACCTCCGACGTGACAGGCCGGCGCTCTAACCAACTGAGCTAACACCCCAATGGTGGCTGCTGAAATAAGTGGCGGGATGTACGAGACTTGAACTCGCGACCTCCGACGTGACAGGCCGGCGCTCTAACCAACTGAGCTAACACCCCGTTCAGCTGCGAGTGGATACATTACCGGAATATTGCCGAACGTGCAAGCATCTTTCGAAACTTTTTTCCAAGTACGCGCAAGTCCCACAAACCTTTCGCAAGCATGGCCAGCATGGCACTAAATAATGCCTGCACGCACCCCTGAAATCATTCAGAAATGTGCGCTCGTTGTTCGATACGTGTCATTGACACAACACGTAACGGATCACCACAAGCAGGCTCTTCGATTGATTGCGTCCATGCGTTTTCAAGCAACATTGCCAGTGGGGTCTCTTCTGCTGAAACTTCCCCATCTGGTGATTGCGCAGCGTTAACCTCGGCCAAACATGCCGCCATCAACTTGTCAGGACGCAGGCTCCCCGTTGGCTTTTGCTCAAGGGTAAGCGTCACGGCACTGCCTTCTAGCTTAGGTTCGCCAACCAAAAAATCAGCGACGTTGAGCACCTTTTCCTTCTTCTTACGAATGATACGAACTTGCTCGGGCACCGGCAGCGTAGCAGGGGCCGCTGAAAGTATTACACGATAGGTGCTAATAGGGAAAGCAGCTGAAGCCGCAGGTGCTTTAGGTTCGATATACGCACAATCTAGAACCATCAAGTCCGGCACACTTGCTTGTTGCAGCGCCTCAAGTGCTTCGGCGGGGTCAACGTAGTGCGTCAGGTTCAGGTCAACCATTTCTCGTGTGCCGCCAACGCCTACCGGAAGCGCTGCGCCAAAAGCAATTTTCATATGCGGGCTAAAGCCGTTTGAAACCGCAAAAGGCAGTTTCGCGCGGCGAACCGCACGCTCAAGGGCGCGAGCAATTTCCAAATGCGAAAGCATGGCAAGTCTGCCCTGCTTAACGAAGGTAATGCGCAATCTGAACTGCTGTGGCTCATTCATGGTTTGCCTCCCCTTCGTTTTCTGCAGTGTGTGCGTTAGATCCACCAGCAATGCGCGGGCTGGCTAACTCGTTGTCAATCCCAAGACCTGGACATGCCCCACAGCCTGAACATTTTTCGAAGGTGCAGTCAGGTGTCGTCTTACCCGCATCAGCGCGTCGGCGCTCTAAGGCTAAAAAGCGTGTGGAAACACCTGTTGAAATATGAGACCACGGCATTACATAGCTTGTATCAAAAGTGTTTTGCGCAATAGCGGCCGTGTCAATTCCACAAGCTTGCGCAGCTTCCCGCCACGCCTGCTCGTTGAAATGTTCAGACCAGGCATCAAAGCGCGCACCTCGCCGCCAGGCCTCTTCTACCCATGCGGCAGCCTCGCGTCCAGCGCGGGACATAACCGCTTCTACAAAAGAAGTTTCCGGATCGTGCCAATGCACATCGATGGCACGGTATTTCACGCTGCGGCGCAATAATCCAACACGACGAAGCGCCTCTTCAGGCGAAATTTGACCATCCCACTGAAACGGCGTCTGAGCTTTCGGAACAAACAGCGCACACGATACCGACATACGAATAGAACCGCGTTGTTCAACTGGCACTGCCTTTTTCGCGCGATCATAGGCACGCTGTACCAAGCTTGCGATGCCCTTAACGTCGTCATCTGTTTCGGTAGGAAGGCCAATCATAAAGTACAGTTTGCAACGGCGCCAACCAGCAGCAAAGGCTGCATCAACTGCCCCAAACAGATCGTCTTCAGTTACTTGCTTGTTGATAACATCACGCAAGCGCTGCGTTCCTGCTTCAGGCGCGAAGGTCAAACCACCTTTTTTGCGCCCAGCGATAAGGCCTGCCATATCGACGCCAAAACTATCAAGACGCTGTGACGGCACCGATATACGCACACCCTCGTCTTTGTATCTGTCGTTCAGCCGCGTCAAAATTTCTGCAATTTGCGAATGGTCAGTTGAAGAAAGCGAGGTCAAACTAACCTCGTCATAGCCCGTTTGAGCCAAGCCACACATAACCGCGTCAACCACATTATCGGCCGAACGTTCGCGAATTGGGCGGTACATCATACCCGCTTGACAGAAGCGGCAGCCGCGAGCGCACCCGCGCAGCACTTCCACATTCAAACGGTCCTGAACAACCTCGGTGAAAGGCACAATACACGGCTCCCAGCCACTACTTTGCGCAAAGCCTTCAAACACACGCTTGGTAATGGTGGTAGGAAGCCCCTCACATAAAGGCTCAATCCAGCTACCCGCATCCTGAGCCTCTTGCTCGCTTCGCCAACGATACAACCCAGGAACATAGCAGCCCTCAAGCTTAGATAGGGCAAGCAGGGTTTCGTGTCGCGTCGCGCCACTAGCACGCTGCTCGCGTATGATTTCAAGCGCTTCTGGAAGCGATTCCTCACCTTCACCAATACTAAAGAAGTCGAAAAACGGAGCATACGGTTCAGGATTAAATGCACACGGACCACCCGCGAAAACAAACAGGTCATCTTCCCCGCGGTCAGCTGCATGCAAAGGAATACCTGCCAAATCGAGTGCCTCAAGCACATTGGTAGCAGCCAATTCGTGAGGCAAAGTAATGCCAAGCGCATCGAATTCTGAAACCGGAGCGCAGCTTTCAATGCTAAAGAGCGGAAGGTTTTCTTTGCGCATTAAATCGGCGAATTCGGCAGCAGGCAAAAATGCGCGTTCTGCAACCATGTCTTCACGCTTATTTACCGCATTCACTAAAATACGCAAAGCCTGATTTGCCTGACCAAGCTCGTATGTGTCTGGGTATAGCATACAAAAGCGGAAGGTGGCTTCAGGTTTGTACACACATCCGAATTCGTGGTTGAGATAGCGCGCAGGTCGCTCTGCCTGCGCGAGCAACGGCTCAAGGCGCGGCCATAAATCTGTCACTGATATTCCCCCAAAAATAGGATTATTTAACGTCTTCAACCGAAATGAGTTCAGCTTCACCAACAGTTTGCGTATCTGCTTGCGATTTGCGCGAGAAGCGATTGCGAACAGCATCAGCAGCATTTGCAACCGTACTGGTCAGCGTATCGCGCACAGCATTTACGGTAGCTGCTCCAGTGTCAAAAGCGTTATTCACTGCAGAAGCGCCTGCTGTGCGTGCTGAGTTTCCGGCCGCCTTTGCGGCGGTTTTCATAGCAGAATCGCGAACCTCAGCTGCCGCCTCGGTCACTTTCTGCACCGTCGGACCACCTTCATAGTATTCGATAGCAGCACGACCCATAGCCATCGTTCCACCGTAACCAATACCAAGCTTAACCGGCAAGCCGACAAATGGTACAGCCGATACAACACGACGCGCCACACCGCGACATCCAAAGGCACCCGCAATAACTGCAATAACTTCTTTGATGCGGTCTTTATCAAGCGACTCACCATATGCAGCAGCAATTTGTAGGATCATTTTGACCTGGTTTAATGTCATCACCGGCATATCGGCGCCCGGAATGAAAACAAGCAGACCCACGCCAACATTTTGAACCGCAGTAGCTCGAACAATCTCGAGTGAAAGCGGATGACGCACAAAGGGGAAACACCAGGCGAAAGCCAAGCACTTTGTCTTGCACGTTTCGGCGATCCAAGCACCCATACGCACCCCGAGCGTGGCCTTTGCTTCGTCGATAAGCTCAATTGGTTCGAAAACACCTAAGTCGCCATCTGTTGGAACCTCAGGGTCACCCCAGCTAGCCGGCATAACCGGAGAATTTCCACCACTTGCAGCAACGTGTTCGTACACTTTCTGCGTCAGCTTAGGAGCAACAATATCGGCCTCGGGAATTGCATTTTTATGGGCGGTTGCAATTTCGGCTACCAAGTTTGGAAGTGTGGTGACTACCATACACGGCACACCTGCACGGCGAATTAATGCAGCAACTTCACCAATATTTTCCGACAAGCCTGCAACAATACAGGCCATATCGTCACCCGAGTATGGCTCTACCTTGCGGCCGTCTAAATACATAATGGATACGCGAGCTGTTTCAGCAGAGGATGCAAACTGCTGACGAACATATGCTTGCACATCACCTGGCGCGGTATCGTCAATGTAAACGGTTACCGAAATTTGCTGCTGACGAGCAGCCTCAACATCTACAACTTCTTCGAGCGCAGCTTTAATGTCAACGGGCATTTGCATATGTGTGCTCCTAACTTCCCATTAGCGCTTATTAACAAGCGCAGAGTTGTGATACCAAACCGAACCAATCATGCCGAGCATGACAAAATTCACAACCATAAACGAAGACCCATAACTCATAAACGGCAACGGAATACCAGTAATAGGCATAAGCCCGCAGTCCATACCAATATTTTCAAGAATCTGGAACAGCCACATGCCAACAACGCACATCACAATGACCAGACCGAACATATCAGTAGAAGATCTTGCTATACGAAAGCTTATCAAAAGCAGCGCACCATACAAACCAAGCAGGACCAAAGCCCCGAAAAAGCCCAGTTCTTCAGCAAGAACGCAGAATATGAAGTCGGTTGGAGCCTCGGGAAGCAAGCCAAGTGAATGCTGCGTGCCTTGGAATAAGCCTTTGCCGAACAAACCACCTGAGCCGATGGCAACTTTTGCCTGCTGCAGGTTATAACCTTCATCGGTTGTCGCGCTACCTGACTGGTCAAGGAACACAAGCAAGCGGTTTCGCTGATACTGTTTCAACAGTTTGTATTCGCCGCTTGAACCTTTGATGAACTCGTCAACAATGAACACCGCAACAATAGCAGCAATAAAACAGCCTAAAGTTATCAGAAGATATTTTGCTCGAGCACCACCCATAACCAGGGCAAACGCACCAATACACAAGTACACAAGACCGGTGCCTAAGTCAGGTTGGGTCATAATGCACAAAAAGGGAACAAGCATAATTCCAAGTGCTTTAATATATTCGCGCGGGTCGTCAAGTTTGCCGCCGTAACGTGCCATCACAGAAGCATCCATAAGGATAACGGTAATTTTCGCAAACTCACCAGGCTGAATCTGCATACCTAGCTTAATCCAGCTTTTGGCACCCATACCGGCATCGGTGCCAAGACCAGGTATGTGTGGCGATAAGATAAGTACAACATTCACTATCAAAAAGACTGTGGTGAATTCAGACAAGCGCCTATAGTCAAAACGCCACATCAAGATCATGCAGATAATGCCTACAGCGACACCGCCGAGCTGACGCGAATACTGATAATCGGCGTCGGTGCGCACTGCCGAATACACTATGAGGAGCCCATAGCTGACAAGCAGAGCAACAACCACCAAAAATGGTACGTTTAACCAGGGAAAACGATTTTGCTTTCGCGCAGGCGACACAGAAGTGGAAGCATGACGAAGCGAACTGATTTGTGGCAATTGCGGCATACGTTTACGCTCCCTTCTAGTCCGAACGTCCACTCGATGAAGACTCGCCGGCTCCTTCCTCAACCTCACCAGAGGCTGTGGAAATAACGCCAGCAGATGCCTGATTTTCACTTTCGCTTGCAAGCGCTGCAGCCATAACGGTAGCACCAATTGGTGCCGCAGTCGAAGAACCACCGCCGCCATGCTCGACTACGCAGGCAAGTACATACCTGGGGTTATCGTAGGGTGCATAGCAAGCGAACCAGCCCGTATCTTCCCTGTCGGTATATTCTGCAGTACCAGTTTTACTTGCAACAATTGCAGGGTCAAGACCAGCTTCTTTAAAAATGTTTGCCAAGCCGGAATTGTCTGTGGTCACACCGCGCAGGGCTTCACGCACGGCAGCTAGGTTAGCCATAGAAACATCAGGAGCTGACGTTGGCTGTTCTTGGTAGCGAAGAGCAACATCACCACCAGCGTTATGGACTTCCTTTAATAGATGAGGGTTTAACAACTTCCCTGTCGCAATAGCACCGTATGCACGAGCAAGGGCAATTGGCGTTACCAAGACATAGCCTTGGCCAATACACATGTTGGTATAATCGCCACCCTTCCATTGAGCTTCTTCAGGAGTATCGCGGAAATATTCAGCTTTCCACTCGGGGGTCGGCACACGCCCTGCAGATTCGCCAGACAAATCAACACCGGTTTTTTGATCAAGCCCGTAGGTTTTCAAAAAATCTTGCAGAAGCGTCTCGCTTTTCCCATCATTAACTGCAGCGTTATAAAACCTATATCCAATGTCGTAAAACGTCGTGTCGCAAGAATTGATAATTGACTCTTTAAAATTGAGTTCACCATGGCCGCCATCAAGCCAGCATTTCTGAGGAGAACCAGTATTAAAACCATCCCAAGATCCGGTACAGTCCCATTTGTCTTCCGTATTAATGATGCCGTCTTGTAAGGCAGCTAAGCCCACGAAGCTTTTATAGGTAGAAGCTGCCGGGTACGTTCCTTGAATAACCCTGTTCAGCATAGGATTTTGAGCTGATGCAGAAGCCTCAGAATCGAAATACAAGTCGTAAGTTTCGTCATCAATGCCGCTGACGAATACTTCCGGTGAAAAGTTCGGGTAGCTTGCCATGGCAACAATGCCACCATCGTTTAAATCCATAACCACACAGGCACCTGACGTGCCTTTACCACTGCCAATTGCTCCGCCGTTCGGAGCGATTAAGTCAGCAAGCGCCTTATCAGCAGCATACTGGACCGACGCTTTTAGCGTGGTATACACATCTGAACCCTTAACGGGCTGCGTTTCGCTCACTACTTCAACAATATTGCCTTCAGCATCGGCCATGACCTTGCGCTCGCCGTGATCGCCGGCCAGCAGATTGTCATACATCTGCTCAAGGCCACTACGCCCAACCGTATCGCCTAATTCAAGATTGCGACCATCGGCAACGTTTGAAACGTCGTCACTTGAAACACTACCAATATAACCAATTGCATGAGCAGCCATCGAGCCATAGGGGTAATCGCGCACAGTGCGTGTTTCAACCGAAATGCCAGGGAAAGCATCGGCGTGTTCCGCAATGAACGCAACATTTCGCATCGTAGTATCCGAAGCCACTGTACGCTGCGACTGTGCGCCAGAAGTTGAGTCGGCTATTCGCTTGCGAATAATTCCTGACGGAACTCCGAGAACAGCCGACAGGCGCGATACGACATCATGGTCGTCAACAACATCAGGATCAGCTAAAACAGTTAATGACGTGCGGTTTTTTACAATCGCATTGCCGTCAGCATCCAAGATATACCCACGCGGAGCCGGAGTGTAAACCGTCGTGTACTGATTGTCGTCAGATTCTTTTTTATAATCACTATTCGCAAGTACCTGAATGCTCCACAAGCGTGCAGCTAAGGTGCCCAAAATTACACCGGCGGCCGCACCAACAGCCACAAATCGAGACTTAACCACATCGGCCGTTGAGGCTACCGGCTGCGCTTCTGAGGCACCACGCGCTATACCACCAGCTGGACGACGGTCAGCATCAGGGAGCGACGATGAAACACCCACAGATGAAATAGAGCGAACATCCTGCTTAACACTGACATTTTCAGTTTTTCTACCAGCTAGAATGCGAAACAGGACTGCAAGAACAATGCAGACAAGAACAATCGCTATGATGGCGGCGATAATAGCGGTGAGCAACACAGCCCCCTATCGCAGCTTCGGCGTACGCATGCCGCGGTTTTGAGCTCCACCCGCAAATAAACGAGCCACTACCGGATAAATCACCAAGCCAACTGCGCAGTCATATAAGGCACACGGTAGCGCACGCGTAAGCAAAGCCTCTACCGGGTTCGCCTGCAAACCGCATGCAATAAGCAAGATGCCATAGGAAAGTTCGACCACAAGCGCAACAGCAACAAAAATTGCAATCGGCATGAAAATGGTGTCATTATCTAATACCAAAAAGACACGCGAAG
Source organism: Senegalimassilia sp. (assembly GCA_963619015.1). GTDB lineage: Bacteria > Actinomycetota > Coriobacteriia > Coriobacteriales > Eggerthellaceae > Senegalimassilia. The sequence continues at coordinate 18,350 of CAVEUW010000027.1, forward strand.
CTATAAAACAAGCGACTACCAGCAGCAATGCCATACCACCGACAGGGCCAGATCCTGTGAGGTCATACAAGAGCCCCAGCACAAAGGGCAGCACCGGACCTGTTGTACCAGGCGCCACAATGGCCACCGCTACTGCAAAAGCAAGCAAAAAATTCGGCTGAGCGCTAAACAGTGCCACTGCAGGCGCAATAGAAACCTGCAGAACGAGTGCAACGAAGCAGCCGACAATAAGCACGGCGTAGTTTTTGTCACCCATACTTACTGCCCACCTTCCGTATTCTGCGTACTTTGCGTTGTACCTGATGTCGAAGTGTTAGCGGAGTCAGAGGACCCCGTAGAGCTCGATGAGCCAGACGCGTTTGCTGTAGTAGAAGAGCTTGAAGAGCTAGAGGAGTTAGATGAAGAACTTGACGAACTTGACGAATCGCTTTCGCTACTGTTGCTGCTTACCACCAGCACTTCCTCAAGTGCAGATATGGAATCGTTTGTGGAAACAACAACACGCCTTGAAGCATCGCCTTGTTGACTGTCTATTTTTACAACGGTGCCAATAATAAGGCCTTTTGCATAACTACCACCAAGGCCAGACGTTACAACAACATCACCTACCGAAACCTCTGCGTCAGCATCTAGGTCTTCCATATACAAAAGGCCAACTAGGCTGCCGCGAACGATGCCTTCAGCACGGCTAGATTGAATCATGGCGGCAGCGCCAGAAGAAGGATCTGTTAACAGACGAACGGTAGCGGTATTGGCGGCAGCCGATACGACTTGCCCAACCACTCCAGTAGTACCCATAACTGTCTGACCCGATTCAATGCCATCATCAGAGCCCTTATTGATGGTCACCGTTTGGCTCCAAGCCTCAGAAGAGCGCCCAATAACACGAGCACCGGTACCTTCAAGGCTGTACGTATCTTTCAAATCAAGAAGCTTTTGCAGGCGCTCTGCTTCCTGCTTATATTCCTGCATCTGAGAATACTGCTGCACAAGCTGCTGGTTGTATTCACGAAGGCCCGTTAATGTGCTTTCATCGGCGGTAATATTATCAAAGCCCTCACCGATGGTTGTGGTAGCCGACTCTGCTGTTGCACCAACAATGCGAAGCGGGCTTACCATAGAAGAAACCCCCGCTTGCAGCGAATGCAAGGGGCCCGTTGACCCTTCAGAGCCATACACCGTGACCATAACAACACTCACGACAATAAGGCCGATAAAAAGACCTCGGCGCAGAAGCGCCGAGCCTTGTTGTTGAAAATTAAGAGCCATAAGAAAGCGAAAACCTTACTTAGAGCGCATGAGCGTTTGCTTTAGGGCTGTTGGAGTTTCAAGCACTTTCAAGCAGCCCATAACAACATTTGTCAAAGCTGTTTCGCTCACCCAAACCGGAATTTCAAGTTTATCAGACAGATACCTGTCTAAACCAGAAAGCAAACCGCCACCACCGGTAAGCAAAATACCATTCTGGATAATATCGCTCGCCAGGTCAGGGTTAGTTTTCTTGAACGTTTCCTTAATATGCAGCACCATTTCTTCGCACGGAGCCACTAAAGCTTGGCGCACGTCTTCAGATTGAATAGTGACCTCTTTAGGCTGTTCAGTAATAACGTCCTGGCCAGAAATAATCATGTCGCGCTCACGACCGTCTTCAAACGGCAGAATGGAGCCAATTTTGATCTTAATAATTTCTGCGGTGCGTTCGCCAATTTTGATACCGAGCAAGTCGCGCAGATGCATAGCAATTGCTTCATCCATGCGATTACCAGCCAAGCGCAAACTTGAAGAAGTAACAATACCACCAAGGGAAATAACAGCAACTTCAGTGGTACCGCCACCGATATCAACGACCATTGAACCGGTCGGCTCGGTAACTGGCAAGTCAGCACCCATAGCAGCCGCCATAGGCTCTTCAATCAAGTACGCTTGACGAGCGCCAGCCTGAACTGCCGCCTCAAACACAGCGCGCTTTTCAACCGATGTTGCGCCGCAAGGAATACAAATAACAATGCGCGGTTTAGCCTGCCACGGATACTTTCGCGGAGCAGCTTTGTTAATAAATGCGCTGATCATTGCCTCGGTGACGTCGTAATCAGCAACAACACCGTCATGCAATGGGTGTTCAGCAGAAAATTCGTCAGGCGTATGATTAATCATTTTTTTCGCTTCATGGCCAACAGCCAGAACGCGATGGGTGCTTTTTTCGATGGCAACTACAGAAGGCTCGTTAACAACGATGCCCTCACCAGGGATTGCGACAAGGGTATTTGCGGTACCAAGGTCAATGGCCATATCCATTGACGAATTTCCGCCGCCAAACCCTGAGAACAAATCCATAAATGACATACAGGCTTACCCCTATTGCTACGTTTATAACTGCTACATTTATAGTAAGTAACGATTCTAGCACAGCGTTCTGACTTGCGCTTTCCACCTATTGCTAAATCCACCATCCATTCGCATAACTTAAAAAAGAAACCCCTATTCCATATGAGAAATAGGGGTTTGCTTGCGTTTAAGCTTTAAAGCTATTAGGCGAAGAAAATGCCAATTTCGCGCTCAGCGGATTCCACAGAATCGGAACCATGGATGACGTTTTCGTCAACAGTCAGGCCGAAATCGCCACGGATGGTGCCCGGAGCAGCCTCAGCGCAGTTGGTAGCACCCATGAGCTTACGCATGGTCGCAACAGCGTTTTCGCCAGAAACAACCATCTTCACAACCGGACCAGAAGTGATGTAGGAGATCAGACCGTCGTAGAAGGGCTTACCCTTATGCTCGCCATAGTTAGCCTCAGCCTCTTCCATAGAAACCATGCCAAGTTCCATGCGTTCGATGGTCAAGCCAACACGTTCGATGCGAGTGATGATTTCACCGATGTGGCCATTCTTGACGCCATCGGGCTTAATCATGTTGTAAGTCTTTTCAACTGCCATGTTACTGCCTTTCTGTTTGTTTATTACTTAGCACCTTACTTGGTGCAAAGAACCAAATAGTAATAATGTCGCCTTCGCCTTACTGATTCTGGCTTGCAAAGTACAACTCGACGTTGCTGACCTTCCAACCAATACCATCACGAGCAAGCGTAACCTTATAATTCACGTCGCCACCTTCTGAGCTTTTAGCTGTGACATAAGCAACGGACTCGGTCATAGACTTGTTAACCTGGTTGATGGTAGGTGCGGAATCTTCCACCAAAGAATTGGTCATAGACGTCGCAGTGGAATCGCTTACCTCTGAAGAATACAAAGCAGACGCATTTGAGGGGTTGCTAAACAGCTGCTGCACAACACTTTCCTGCGTGGGATAACCATAGCCCTGCGTGTACAGGAAGACACAAGCGCCCAAAGCAGCCAAAATAAGCACGATAAAGAACACGACGAACTTCAAACCGACGTTGCGACGTTTACGTTCTTGGCGAGCAACACCACGCGACCATTTTTCAAGCTCTTCATCAGATGCGTTGAAAAAGCGATCGTCGCCATCAGCGACACCATAATTTGCACCGTCACCTGAATACGGATCGGAGTAGTAGAACGGGTCAGCCTGCTGATTAGCGTACGGATCTTGCTCGGCATACATCGGACCACCATCAGCCGAAACATCAATACCGGAAAGATCTGCTCCGGCAGCAGCGTTTGCAGCAGCTTGAGCTGCAACAGGAGACATAGCCTGTGTGATTTCAGAAGTACCCTGCGCAACAGCGCCAATCGCACGTTGATAATCAACGCTTGCAGAGTCAGACAAGAAGTAAGTCTTATCAGCAATAGCCTGTTCAAACGCGTTAACAGCCTTCTGCATCTGGCCAGATGCGACATAGGCCTGGCCCAAGCTTGCATACAGACGATTGCGCATTTCTGGCTTCATATCAAACTGCAAGGCGCTTTCATACGAAGAAACCGCGTCGTTCGGACGCGAAAGCGCCATAAAGCAAACACCCAAGTTCAGAAGAGCTTTGGTCGGATCAGGATTAGACTCATCTAACGCAGCTTCACGGAAAGCTACGCCAGCTTCAGCCGACTTACCCATCTTCAAAAGCGCATTGCCCATACCGGTATAGGCCTTATAAGCAGAATCGTACTTAGCATCTGAAACAGCAGCTTCAAAGTGCTCAACGGCGTTATCGTAATCATGCAACGACGCATACGCCATGCCCATATTGCAGTTCACGGCACCGGATCCATCATATGATGTATCAGCAAGTGCCTGACCATACGCGCGAATAGCACCAGCATGATCTTTCAGCTTAGATAGGCAATTGCCAATCTGATGGTTTACCAAGCCAAGCTCGCCAACAGCTGGCGGATTCGCCTGATCAGCGAGCACTTGCTGGTATGCAGCAAGTGCGCCTTGGTAGTCTTTCAGCGCGTAAGAAGTTCGTGCTTGTTGAAAAAGTTGAGTGTTCATGAATGTCCTTCGAATCCTTCGTTGAAGTTGCGTTTATGGACGGATTTACTACTGAGCAGCGTTCTCGATTTCAATGCCCTCGATGACATCGCCGACACGAAGCTGACCAATGACATCTTTACCTTCGATAGTCTGACCAAACACCGTGTAACCAGAATCAAGCATGTGCTGAGCGCCTAAACAGAGGTAGAACTGCGAGCCAGCAGAGTCAGGCTGCTGAGAGCGAGCCATAGCCAATGCGCCATCTTCATGGCTGTTGTTCGGGTTGGTTGTGTACTCCTCTTTAATGGTGTAGCCCGGACCACCAGTGCCAAGGCCAGCAAACGGGTTACCAGCAGCAGCAATAACCTGATCAGAGTCAAGGTCACGCGTATTTGGGCAGCCACCCTGAATCACAAAGCCCGGCACATAGCGGTGGAACTTCAAATTGTCGTAGAAGCCCTTCTGAGCAAGCTCAACGAAGTTGCCAACATGGATAGGAGCATCGTTTCCGGCAAGCTGAACACGAATGTTGCCCTTGGAAGTTTTGATTACGGCGATTTCGTTGCCCGTCGGCTGATACTGAGGCGTGTATAAAGCCATGTTTTGCTCCTTTTCTTGTTACGAAGCGCCACGTTTTGAACAGGCGCTTTGTGGAAAATGCCCGCAAACAGCAGGCCCGCTTTATCGCATACGGCATAAAAGTCTAGCAGTATATCGAATTCTTTTTACCCATATAAGCCGCTCAGCAGCCAAAAAAACGGCAGATATGCACAAACCGGCAGGATAAAAGCCTTTATAAGCAAGGATATACCTAGCATCTTTTAAACAGGCTAACCACTTCAACATGGTAGGTTTGCGGGAACAAATCAACAGGCTGCGCGCACACTAGACGGTAGCCAACTTCCTCAAAGCGACGAACATCGCGTGCCCAGGTCGAAGGGTTGCAACTCACATATACCACGCGGCCAGGTCGTGCAGCCGCGATATCGGCAGGTACACCATCAGCAAGCCCGGCGCGGGGCGGATCAACCACGAGTGCATCCAGGCCTCCAAGCTGAGGAAGTTCGCGGGCTGCGTCACCGCCGATGACATCGATATCGACATAATTTGCTTCGGCATTACGACGAAGGTCACGGACAGATGAGCCAGCCGATTCGACCGCGATAACGTCGGCACCAGCCATACCCATCGCAACACCGAAGGTACCGCAGCCGGCATACAAGTCGGCAATCAGCATGCCGTCAAGACCCTCAGGGCCATCTTCGCCAACACTGCCACCAAGGGCTTCAACAGCGC
>CAVEUW010000028.1:0-8277 GCA_963619015.1 Senegalimassilia sp.
TAGTGGAAAGTTATCCGACTTTCTGTAGCATCGTGCAAGCAAAAACGCCCCTTAGTGGAAAGTTATCCGACTTTCTGTAGCTTAAATCGTGCAAAAGGATACAGAAAGTCGGTTTTCTTTCCAAAAACCAGCAATTTCCCTGCAAAACGATACAGAAAGTCGGTTTTCTTTCCATGATGAAATCAGTCACAAATAAAGAATGGGCAAAAGAAGGCTGCAAGAAGTAAGTGTAAGCCGCAAGGGGCTAGTCGGTCTTTTGAGTCAGATAAGCTAGTGCAGTCTTTTGAGTCAGATAAGCTAGTGCAGTCTTTTGAGTCAGATAAGCTAGTACAGTCTTTTGACTTAGATAAACTAGCGCGGTTTTCCAGGCTAGATAAGCTAGTGCGGTTACTCAGGTAGAGGCAACCGGTGCGGTTATTCAAGTAAGGCCAACTAGTAGCGCTATTCAGGCCAGGCAAGCTAGTAGGGTCGTCAAAGTGAGGCTACCTAGTAAGGTCGTCTAGGTGAGGCAACTAGTAGGGTTTTTCCAGGTCAGCGTGGGCGCAGGCGTCGGTATCAAGGCCGTAGAACTTTCCGTCACGGAATCGGTCGAGCGCCACAAGGGCAATCATGCCGGCATTATCGCCACAGGCCTTAAGCGGAGGCATAACCAGGCGAACCTTTAACTTCGCACAGAGCTTTTCGTACGCGGCGCGCAACATGGGGTTAGCGGCAACACCACCACCCAAACAGAAGGTGCGCGCGCCGGTTTGACGCAGAGCCATCTCGGCTTTCTTAACCTGGACGTCAACCACGGCAGCTTCGAAACCAGCGCAAATATCGGGAACATTCAGCGGACGGGCGGCCGCGCGTTCGTTGTTAATATAGGTAACCACGGCGGTTTTCAGGCCTGACAAGCTAAAACGCATATCGCCCGAATGCATCATCGCGCGCGGGAACGCAATCGCCTTCGGGTCACCCTTAGCACCCTGCGCTGAAATAACCGGGCCGCCGGGGTACCCCAGGCCAAGAGCCTTAGCAACTTTGTCGAATGCCTCACCAACCGCGTCGTCGATAGTGGTGCCCAAAATTTTGTAGCTACCCCAGTCGCGCATATGCACGAGCATCGTATTTCCGCCACTGACCAGCGAAACCACTGCCGGCGGCGCAAAATCGGGGGCGCCGATTTTGTTGGCATACAGGTGGCCTTCCAAGTGATTCACGCCGATGAGGGGCTTGTCCGCCGCCCATGCGGCACCCTTGGCGAAAGCAACGCCAACAACCAGCGCTCCGACAAGGCCTGGGGCATACGTCACGCCAACGCCGTCAAGGTCTGCCCAGGTCAGCTGCTGCATTCCTAGTCGCGCGGCTGCGACTTCAAGACACTCGTCGCACACGCCGCAGATAGCCTCAATATGCTTGCGGCTTGCAATTTCGGGAACAACGCCGCCGAAGCGAGCGTGGAAGTCAATCTGGCTTGCGACCACGTCGGATAGCAGATTACCCTCGCCGTCGACGATGGCTGCTGCCGTTTCGTCGCAGGAGCTTTCGATCGCCAAGATGAGCGGGCGAACGAGCTGGGTCGATTGAGTGGGTGGCTGTGGGGTGCCGGCCGACTGTTGGGCAGCGGAGGTTGCGATGCCGGACGGCTGCTGAGCAGCGGAGGTTGCGCGGTCGGACAGCTGCTGAGCAGCGAATGTTGTAGAAGCGGTTTCAGCACCATTGGCAACCTGAGCGTTGTGAGCCTCGTCAATTTGCAAGCGCATGCCTGCAACCGATACCGAAACAGCACTTGTAGAAGAATCGACGGCACCTGCCGCGTTGCCGACTGACACCTGGCCGCTTTTGCTAGCTTCGCGCGCCGCTACGGCTCGGCCCACCGCACTAGCTTCACACACCGCACCAGTTCGGCCCGCAGCATCAGCCTCAACTGCCATACCAGCTTCGCCCGCAGCATCAGCCTCAACTGCCATACCAGCTTCGTCCGCAGCACCAGTTCGGCACGCAGCATCAGCTTCTACTACCGCACCAGCTTCACCAGACCTACCATTATCGAAAGCATTTCCGCAGATCAACGGGTTTAAATCGCCCTGCATAATGACGGCATCCTCGCGGTCGGAATAATAGCGCGGACGCTTGCCAACCTGGCGCATACCCAACGTTTCGTAAAACGCCTGCGCTCCCGTGTTGCTCACGCGAACTTCAAGCGAAACCGAATTCGCACCCAAGTCACGCGCATCGGAAGCCACGCGCGAAATCAGCTGCCGCGCAATGCCTCGGCGACGCCACGATGGGTCAGTGCCGATCTTCAGAATTTGCACGTCGCCATCGACAATAAAGCCGCCCGCGTAACCAATCAGGCGCAAACCGTCTTGGTGAGCCAGCTGGGAGGTTGTTTGAAGGGCTGGGGAAGAATTTACCGAACAGGCCGCCTGAGAAACTGCCTGTTCAGCTAGGGAAGAATTCAACGAAGAGGTTGACTGAGGGGTTGCGTGAACCGCCTGCTCGGCCGCGGCTGACGCGGCACCGGCCGAGCCAGCCGCGCCAGTAGCGACAACCTCGCCAGCCGCGGCTGACGCGGGTGCGCCACTATCTTCGCCACTGACTTGCGCATAAGCTGCCCACCAAGTGCGATCGGTACGGGGAAGCTCGTCGGCAACCTGCGCGGCATTCCACGCATCCGAGCCCATGACCTGCGATTCCATTGCAGCGACATCGGCCGCATGTGCAGCATCAAGCGGTTTATAAGTAATGCCATGCGCATCAGCACGCGCATTCAGCACCGCCGAGTCATGCATGGTCGCACGCTGATCACGACGAGTCGCAACATCCTGCACGCCTGTGGCCAGGTTTTTCGGATCGTTTTTCGCCAAGCGAATGCGCTCGTTTTCCTCAGCATCCGACAAGCGAGTATACACAGGGAGCAAATAGCCCGGATTATGTCGACAAGCGTCAAAGGGGTCAGCCTTATCCGCACGCCAAGCAGCCTGCAGCGCAAGCAACAACCCAGCGCCCGTTGGCGACCATAAATTTTCAGGAAGAAGAACGCCGGCAGGCTCGAACAGCTCGGCATATTTATTTAAGCCGTCGCCCGCAATTTGCAGCAGTGAGCCAGAAGCGGTCTGGGTGGCGGAATCGGAGATGGCGGAAGTGAGCGCAGCGGAATCGGAGGTGGCGGAAGTGAGCGCAGCGGAATCGGGCGAGGCTGAAGTGAGCGCAGCGGAATCGGAGGTGGCGGAAGTGGTCTGGGTGGCGGAATCGGCCGTCGCAGATGTTGCACTGGCCGCAGCAACTAACTCTTCGGCAGCCAACTGGGCTTTCACAACACGGTCAGCCTCTAAGCGGCGAACCCCTGCATCAGTCACCTCGTAGCGCACGGGATACACCTCGCGGCGCATGGCGTCAGCGACAACCGCGACCGAACCTCGCACGCCAGCTGACCAGGCGTTCCACGCAATTACATCAAGTGACGAAACGCCCACAAGCGCCACACCAAGTGCCGATGCAACACCTTTCGCCGTCGCCATCGCAATGCGAACGCCCGTAAACGACCCCGGGCCTCGGCCAACGCATACGCATGCAATTTGATTGCGCGCGATACCGGCACCAGCCAGCAACTCATCGATACGTGGCAAAAGCTGCGTGTTCGACGCACGATGCGCAGCGACCTCGACAGATGCGACCAGCTCAATCGAACGCGAGGCGGCATCAGTCGAACGCGCGTCAATGCCAACCGAATGCGTGTCAATGCCAACCGAATGCGTGTCAGCATCAACCAAGCACGAAGCAGCGCCAAGTCGGCCGACGCCGATAGCGATGACCTCGTTGGAAGTATCGAAAGCGAGTGCATACATCTCGCAATATTCAGTTACAGAGGAAGTGGCAGCATCCATAAGAAAGACTAGCCGATCTGGGGATTTACATTGTTGTTGGCGTTAGCGGCAGCTGCAGCATCAGCACCCGCAGCATCAGGCGTCACGCGGTCATTCGACGAAAGCTCCGCCTTAGTCAGCCGGGCCTTCGCATCGGATGCCCACACGCACAACAACTGACGCGCGCGACTTCCCAGCGCATGCGCGACCACGCGCCGATCGCCCTCGGGCAGCACCTGGATGCGAATTTCCAAATAACCGTACGGCAACGCTCGAGGGAATTTCTCGCCCCATTCCACAAACGAAACGCCATCGGATTCAATAACATCGAAGTAGCCAATATCCTCAAGCTGATCTGCACTTTCAAGCCTATACAGATCGAAGTGATACAGCGGAATGCGACCCTCGTCGTATTCGAGCAACACATTAAACGTGGGGCTGGTCACAGGCGCGCTAATGCCAAGGCCCTGCGCGACGCCCTGCACAAAATGAGTTTTGCCGGCGCCCAAATCGCCGGTCAACACGACAACGTCGGCCGGGTGCAGATATTTCGCCAGCGTTGCCGCAAGCTGCTGCGTTTCCTCGACCGAAGAGGTTTTACGTGCGTATGTAAGTCCATTTGCCATAGTGTCGCCATGATACGCCAACATGCCGCCTTGCGAAAGATAGTCGCGAAATATGCAGCCACGCGTTCACATTTACAGGTGGTGAAGGTGGCAAAAGTTCAACCAGCACCGGGGAGCGCCGTTAGGCGCGATGCTATTTTGCCTGCGCTTCGGCAGCAGCTACCGTATGCTCCATGGTTACGCTAGTAGTTACGGTGCCAATGCCCCCAGGAACAGGAGTAATGGCCGCAACGATAGGCTCGACTTCGTCAAAATTCACGTCGCCGCACAGGTTGCCTTCATCGTCAAAATTAATTCCCACGTCGATAACCGTTTGACCAGCGCGGAAGTATTCCTTGCCGTATGCGCGGGCACGGCCAGTAGCACAAACGACGATATCAGCCGACTGGCACACCTCGGTCAAATTCTCGGTGCGGCTGTGACAAATAGTCACGGTTGCGTTGCGACGCAGCAGCATCATCGCCACCGGTTTTCCAATGACCAAACTGCGGCCAATAACCACAACATGCTTGCCCTGAACAGGCACGTTGTAGAAATCGAGCATTTTCACGCATGCTTCTGCTGTAGCGGGCGGAAACCCATCGGCGTCGGTAAACACCGAAGCTAGGGAAGCTGTCGAAATACAGTCGACATCCTTTTTGGCAGCAAGGGTGTCGCACATTGCCGCTTCGTCAATCGCGGCCGGCAACGGGCGGAACATCAAGCAGCCATGAACGGAGGTGTCGGCATTCACTTCACCAAGTGTTGCGGAAAGTTCTGCCTGATCAGCGGCTGCATCAAGAACATATGGCTTCACCGAAATACCCAAGCCGGCGGCACGTTTGGTTGCAGTACGCTCGTACGACAGGTCGTCAGGGCGTTCGCCGACGCGCACAATTGCGAGCGTCGGCGTTATGCCAGATGCTTCAAGTGCCGCTACACGAGTGTGAATATCCTCCGCCATCGCATCGACAACAGGTTTACCTTTTAGCAGTTCAGCCATGTATTTCGCCCCTATATCTATAAATAGACCATGCCAATAAATAGCCCGTATCGTACATCAACCTAAAACTTGCAGCAGACATGGAGCCCTCCAGCCCTGCAACCTACAGCACAGACTGCTTCACAAACTCGAACAGCTCATTGCAGCGCACCCTTGTTTGCGCCGCGAGCGCCTCAGCCTCCTCACGAAGCTGTTGTGCCAGATCAGCGTCCTCCATTGCTGACACGTTTGCGAACACATACAAACTCGCACCCTCAACCGCCGCTTGCACCAGCACCACAGCAGTACCAATATCGGAACGCGCCAGACGACTACCCTTGTGCGCCAAAAACTCAGCATGATCAAGCACGACCGCCGCCGTCCGCATGATAGTAATGGGTGTCTCAGCCGCGCCGGCAAGCGCTAACTGTAGTGCCTGATGCTTCGCTTCTTGCTGCTCGGGAGTGTCCTTCGGCATACGGTAAGCAGCAGCCATCGGAGCAAACGCTTTCGCGTCAGCTTCAACCAAGTCAAGCAGCATTTCCTGCAGCTGAGCCAACGCCGCCAGGTGTTCTTTGACTTCGTCTTCCACGTCGGCGTAAGTTTTCTTGCCAACGGTCAGGTTGCCCACCATCGAAGCAAGCGCCGCCGCCAAAGCGCCGCAATACGCTGAAGCTCCACCGCCACCAGGGGTTGGAGCTGAAGAAGCAAGTTCGTCAATGAACGTCGTATCGAGCATGAAAGCCTTTCTTAAAAATAGCGAAGGCGAAGGGGGGGCGTGCGCCGCGGCCAGCCCACTAGACGCAGCCGGCCAGCACCGCCGCGTGCGCCGCGGCCAGCCTACTAGACGCCGCGGCCAGCCCACTAAACGTAGCCAGCACCGCCGCNNNCGCCGCGGCCAGCCCACTAAACGTAGCCAGCACCGCCGCCCGCATTAGCAACCAGCGCCCGCCGCCCGCATTAGCAGCTAGCGCCCCTTCGCCAACAAAACCTTAAAACAGCCCGGTGATTTTGCCGGTTTCGTCAACGTCAATCTTGAAGGCCGCAGGCGATTTGCCCAGGCCAGGCATGGTCATGATGTTGCCCGTCAGCGCCACCACGAAACCCGCGCCAGCAGAAACCTTAACGTCGCGCACCATAATGCGGAAGCCGCGCGGAGCGCCCAGCTTCTTCGCGTCGTCACTGAAGCTGTACTGGGTTTTCGCCATGCATACCGGCATGTCAGCGAAACCAAGCGACTCAAGCTTCGCCAGCTCCTTGGCTGCCTTCGCGTCGAAATCAACCCCGTCGGCACGGTAAATGCGCGTTGCGATGGCTTCGATCTTCTCGCGCAGACCAAGCGAACCGTCGTAGCAGAACTCAAACGTTTCCGCACTGCGACCTGCGGCGTCGCCCTCTTCGCACAGGCGCACCACTTCGTCAGCCAAAGCTAGGCCACCTTCGCCGCCCTTCGCCCACACCTCGGACAGAGCAACGTTAACGCCCAGTTCGCGGCACTTGCTTTCGACCAGCGCCAGCTCGGCCTCGGTATCGGTTGGGAAACGGTTGATAGCCACAACGCAGGGCAACTTGTACACCTGCGTGATGTTTTCCACATGCTGCAGCAAGTTAGGAAGGCCCGCCTCAAGCGCCTCAAGGTTTTCAGCATCCAGCGCGTCTTTCGCCACGCCGCCATGATTCTTCAGCGCGCGCACCGTGGCAACAACCACCACAGCGTCGGGCTTAAGTCCAGTCAGGCGGCACTTGATGTCCAGGAACTTCTCGGCTCCCAGGTCAGCGCCGAAGCCGGCCTCGGTAATAGCGTAGTCGCCCAGCGCGCGCGCCATCTGCGTAGCCATAATAGAGTTGCAGCCGTGCGCAATGTTGGCGAAGGGGCCGCCATGAATGAACGCCGGCGTACCCTCGAGCGTCTGCACCAGGTTGGGCTTGAGCGCGTCCTTCAGAAGCGCGGCCATGGCACCCTCAGCCTGCAGGTCGTGCGCGGTAACGGGCTTATCGTCGAAGGTGTAGCCAACAACAATGCGACCCAGGCGTTCCTTCAGGTCAGTGATGGAGGTTGCCAGGCAGAAAATAGCCATGACCTCGCTGGCCACGGTGATGTCGAAACCGTCTTCGCGCGGCACGCCATTAGCTTTGCCGCCCAGGCCGCACACGATGTTGCGCAGCTGGCGGTCGTTCATGTCAACGACGCGCTTCCACGTGATTTTGCGCACGTCGATACCCAGCTGATTACCGTTATGAATGTGCGCGTCAAGCATGGCAGCCAGCAGGTTGTTGGCAGCGCCGATGGCGTGGAAATCGCCGGTGAAGTGCAGATTGATATCTTCCATAGGGATGACCTGGGCATATCCGCCGCCCGCAGCACCACCCTTGATGCCGAAGACCGGGCCAAGCGAAGGTTCGCGCAGGGCGACCACGGCGTTCTTGCCGCGGCGGTTCATAGCATCAGCCAAACCGACGGTTGTGGTGGTTTTGCCTTCGCCAGCAGGCGTAGGGTTAATGGCTGTGACCAGGACCAATTTGCCCGGCGTATGCTGCTGGTCGCGCAGCAGGTTGTAATCGACCTTGGCCTTCGTAGTGCCGTATTGTTCCAGGTACTTTTCGGGAACGCCGGCAGCCTGAGCAATAGCCGTAATGGGTTGCGGGGTTGCCGCCTGGGCAATTTCGATGTCGGTCAGCATGGTTGGTCCTTTTCCTCGTCACAGGTTGTTTTGTTGTGAGGAATATTCTACCGACCAAGCGCGCCTAGATGCACGCCATCTCAACATTGCGACACAGATTACAAAGCTGGTGTCAGATGTGGAATTAGGCGGACGTCACAACAAACGTCACAACAAAC
>CAVEUW010000028.1:8409-19744 GCA_963619015.1 Senegalimassilia sp.
GCAAACGACAGGTGTGGGAACCAAAGCCCCACGCGCACCCTACTGATTAACTGTCCCGTACAAACCTGTTGTGTCTGAGGCAATAAAGTTGTCGTACACCAAGCGCAAACCTTCAAGCGTCAGGTTTTGATTCACCTCGGTGATAGTTCGCGAAATAGGAGCCACTCGACGCGCCAAGCCACCCGTCGCCACTACCGGCGCCGTGTAGCCAAGCTGGTCGAACATGCGCCCGACCAGGCCATCAACGCGATCGGCTTCGCCATACACAATGCCAACCTGCATAGCCTGTGCCGTGTTGCGGCCAATAGCCACGTGCGGGTTCACCAGCTCGATAGCGCCGAGCTTAGTCGCATGGCTGAACAGGGCGCGCGAACTAGTTTCTACACCTGGCGCGATAACGCCACCAGCAAAGCCACCGTCGCGGTCAACCACTTCCATATTAGTAGCGGTGCCGAAATCGACCACCACAACCGGCGCGCCGTACAGGCTGCGCGCGGCCACGCAGTCAGCAATACGGTCGGCACCAATTTCGCGCGGATTGGGGTAATCGCCCGCGTCAAACAGGCTACCTGCGGTTTCTGCCGTGCACACCACCGCACGCATGCCAAGCATCTGCTTGGTCGCCTGACACCACGCCTCGGTAAGCGCCGGCACAACCGAAGCAAGCGCTACGCCATTCAGGTCGGCAAAACCAAGGTTTTCGGAGTTGAGCAGCGGCAACAGCTTTACGCGCAGCTCGTCGCTGGTATGCAGCTTGTTGGTGGCAACGCGCCAACAATGATTAAGCTTGTCGCCTTTGTACACACCGATAACGGTTTGCGTATTTCCCACGTCAATGGCCAGAAGCATGGCTTCCCCTTTCGGATTTTTAACTTCCGAAATTGTACGACATCCCAGCCGCCCACGGCGCAACATCTAGGTAACGGGTTTCTGTCGAAGCACACATGCAACGTGCAAGCAACGCGCGAACAGGTTATAGTTAGGGAAATTGACGCTTACCTGCGCAACAGCGAGCGAGCAGCGCGGCCGGCAATAGCTGGCGAACTAGCAGCGCGACCAGCAACGGCTAACGAACAAGGCAGCGCGGCTGGCAACAGCCAGCGAACAAGGTCGCGCGGCCAGCAACGGCTGACGAACAAAGCAGCGCGGCTGGCAAAGCTGTAACTAACGCCGCGCCTGCGCAACGTGCGAAAGAGGAACCTATGAACGAAACACCCGACCGCATTTTAATTGTTGACGACGAGCCTTCTATTACTGAATTCGTCAGCTATGCCCTAAAGAAAGAAGGCTATCTGCCCGACGTGGTAGACAACGGCGAAGACGCGCTTGAAATGGCACTTTCCAACGACTATGACCTGTTCGTGCTTGACATCATGCTGCCCGGCATGGACGGCTACGAGCTGTGCCGCCGCATTCGCGCAAAATCGGCAGCACCCATCCTGTTTTTGTCTGCGCGCGATTCTGAGCTGGATAAAGTGGTTGGCTTGGAAATTGGTGGCGACGACTACCTGGCAAAACCGTTTGGTGTTCGCGAACTTGTCGCCCGCGTGCGCGCACTGCTTCGCCGCTCGCAAGGCACTGACCTACCAGGCCTTACGCATACGGTTTCGGCTGGAGGCATCACGCTTGACGAAGAAGCCCACACGGCAACAGGCGACGCTGGCAGCATCGATTTAACGCCGCGAGAGTTTGAGCTTTTGGCTTGCCTGATGAAAAGCGCCGGCAAAGTTGTTTCGCGCGAAGATCTGCTGCGCGAAGCTTGGGGCTGGGATTACTTGACCGAAACTAAGACGGTCGACACGCACATCAAGCGCCTGCGCGACAAAATCGAACAGGCTGGCTACGACCCCGGCCTGGTGGAAACTGTCCGCGGCTATGGCTACCGCTTTAAGCTGTAGCACAGCAACTGTCCGCTAGTCCGCCCACTAGCGCACCCGCCAGTTCACCCGCTAGTTCACCCGCCAATTCACCCGCTAATTCACCCGCTAATTCGAAGGCTACCTTATGCGACTGCAAACATACTTCGCCCTGCTTTCCACACTGCTTGCAATCATGCTTTCGGCAGTGTGTCTTGCTGTGTGTATGTTTGTCTTCGACGCACCCGCATGGGCAATGGTTCTAACAATCCCCGCTGGGCTTATTGTCTTTCTGATCAGCTTACTTATTGGCTACTACCTGGCCGAACCCTTAACTGACCTTACGAAAAAGACGGACGCGTGGCTTCATGGCAAGCCAACAACTATCGAACCCGACGGACGCATGCGCGAGGTTGACCTGCTTGCATGCGATTTCAAGCTACTGGCGCAAACAACCAATCAGCAACGCCACGATTTGGCGCTGAAAGAACGCCGGCAAAACGAATTTATCAGCGATGTTGCCCACGAACTGCGCACGCCGCTCACGGCTATTCGCGGCAATGCCGAAATGCTTTCCGACCCCGACCTTCCGCCAGCGCTGCACGACAAGTTCTGCAACATTATTGTGAGCGAAAGCGAACGCTTAAGCCGCCTGACGCATGACCTTCTGACGCTGCAAAAGCTTGACGCCTCCCCTATTCCGGCCGAGCTACAACGCGTGAACCTGCGCGAGATTGCAACGTCTGTCACCGACGCGCTCATGCCAATTCTGACCGAGCGCGAAGCAAACGTGCAGGTAATTGGCGAAGCACCCGACGTGTTGGGTGACCCCGATTCGCTGCGGCAGGCCATAACCAATCTAGTTGAAAACGCCAGCCGCTTCATTTCGCCTGGTGGGCATATAACGGTGAAACTGTACGGCATGGGTAAGGCCGCCGTTATCGCAGTAAACGACGACGGTACAGGTTTTGGCGATGTTGATCCGAAGCTGCTGTTCGACCGCTTCTACCGCACCGACGCATCGCGTGCGCGCAACACTGGCGGCAGCGGGCTGGGGCTTGCTATTGTGAAATCAATTGTTGAAGCGCACGACGGCACCGTTGAGGCGTTCAACCGCCCCGAAGGCGGCGCCAGTTTCATCATCGCAATTCCCGCCATTTAAACAAAAAGAAGAAAATAACGCAGCGTAAAAAGGAGTGTTACCGCCTCAATTTCACTGCGCTTTTCGTTATTGAATACACGCCATATCTGCCAGCTTATGCTTTGCTGTTTTTAGGAATTAACTGTCGCGCTTCGCGCTTTTTTATACGGGTTGAGCTCTCGCTCAACCCTACGAATCATGTTGCTCGGTTTAGTGTGCCGGCTCAATTTTGTAGGTTCGAGCGAAAGCTCGAACAGTTTTAAGGAGCGCCGCTAGGCGCGGAACTGCTATTTCCTTGCGTGCCCCACTGCGGCGGTTACCGCCTGGGCGCACACAACAGCCGCGATCAGCTTGCACAGGTCAATAATGACAAACGGGGCAACGCCGCTCGCAAAAGCCGCGGCCGGAGACATCGCGGCCACAGCCATCAGCTGCGCCCAACCGCAAAGGTAGACAACCACCAAAAACACCAGGCCAGTGACGAAATCAATCGCAAACGCCTTCGCCTTGCTCGCCTGTCCATCACGCACAAGTGCAACACGCAAGCCAATGCGGACAACCGCGCCTAGGCCGATGCCCAGAAGCATTCCCCACAGAAAGCCGCCAGTCGCGCCCGCAAGCACACCAATGCCGCCGCGCATGCTGCTGAACACGGGCAAGCCAACGGCTCCAAGCAGCAGATAGATAACCATAGAGGCAACGGCTTCCTTCGGCGAAAGCACCAGCAGCGCAAACGCCACGGCGAAAATTTGCAGCGTGAACGGAACCGGTCCAAGCGGCACAGTCACCCATGCCGATACAACCGTAATTGCCACAGTCAGCGCGATAAACGCGATTGAACGCGTGCGCGAAGATGCAACCTGTTTCTTTTGAACCTGTTCCATGTTCAGCCTTTCACTATTCACCCGAATGAAACACACTAATTGATAGCCGGGTCATTGTAGCACCCTGGGCACACGCATGTGTTTCCAAATGAATAACAGCGCGAATAGCACCGCCCGCGGAACGCTGACATCCTGCGGAACGACAGCCGCCTGCGGAATGTTAGAACTTCGCTTGGATTTCGCCAGCTTCGAGCTTCTTCAAGCGGCCAAGTTCCACCATCACAAAAATGAACGTGACAATGATGGACAAGCAGTCCGCAACCGGTGCGGCGAAATACAGCGCATCAAGCGCGGTGTACTGCGGCAGAATGGTCGGAAGGAAGCCGGGCAACAACAGCAACGCCGGAATAAGGAACAGAATCTGGCGCGTAAGCGACAAGAACACCGACTTCAGCGGCTGACCGGTAGCCTGGAAGTAGTTGGAGCCAACGATCTGGAAGCCTACAATCGGGATCATCAACAGCTGCACCTTCAGCGCAAATACCGTAAAGTCGACCAGGCTAGAATCGGTAATGCCGAAGAAGCCAACGATTTGCGTCGGGAAAATGTGCACAAGTGCCCACATTGCTACCGCCATGCAGGTAGCGCCCGCAACACCCCAGCCCAGCGTCTTACGAACGCGCGGATACAGGCGCGCGCCGTAATTAAAGCCGAGCAGCGGCTGGATTGCAATTGCCATGCCGATAAGGGGCAATACCACAAAAGACGCCACGCGCTGCACCACGCCAATAGAGGCCAGCGCACCCTCGGCACCGATAACGCTTTGCGTACCGTAGATATTCAACAGGTTGTTCAAAATGAAGTTCACCACTGCAGCGGCAACCTGCACAAGGAAGCTTGCTAAACCCAGCGTCAAAATCAGACGCACGGTTTGCCCATGCAAGCGCATCCTGCTTGCGCGCAGACGCATCGGCACACCCTTCGTCATGCAGAAGTACCACAGCACCGCCACGCATGACAGGCCCTGACCACACAGGGTTGCAAGCGCGCTACCAACAACGCCTAAACCCATGACCAGCACAAACAGCGCATTAAACACGGTACAACCAATGGCGCCAATAAGCATGGTGCCCAAGGCGCGGTTCGGCGCGCCGGCGGTACGAATGAAGTTATTCACACCCATGCCGATGCACTGGAAGATAAAGCCAAGCGAAATAATCTGGATAAACTGACGGGAGTACTCCCACACCTCGGCGGTTGCGCCCGAAATGCTAAGCAGGCTGTCAATGCAGGCAGGAATCATCACGATGATTGCTACAACAACCGACAGAATAATAGAAAGCGAAACGGTGTTACCCAGGCTGCGTTCGGCCTCGTCAGGCTTACCCTCGCCCATGCGCAGTGCCGCCAGTGCGTTGCCGCCATTGCCGACGAGCATCGAAAGCGCCATGAATACAGTCATGATAGGCATGGCCACCGTGGCACAGGAAAGACCAATCTCGCCCATGGCCTGGCCCAAAAAGATTGAGTCGATGACGTTGTAGGCGCCGTTAACCAGCATGCCCAAAATCGACGGGATAGCGAATTCGGTGATGAGTCGCGGAATAGATTCCGTGCCCATGCGAGTAACTTTGTCATGTGCTTTGTTTTCGGAGGCAGCAGTGGGAGCTGCGGGGGCAGCAGCCGAGGATTCGTCGGCAGCAGCAGTGGGAGCTGCAGAGGCAGCAGCCGAGGATTTGTCGGCAGCGGCAGTTGTGATTTCTTCCTTCACTTGATTTTGCGCGTCAGAATGCGTTGTCATCTAATCGATGCCTTTCAAAACTTATTCGATTCGTATTTGTGTCAGCGAATTATTGTACGCCGCAGTACACCTATGCGCCACACCAGCAGCACAACACCAGCGCACCTACATTATTCACGCATACAATACAGCGCCGGGCCTTTGTTGCAGGCCATTCAGCTATCTAGTTACAAATACAGCGCCGGGCCTTCGGCCCTTTCTATTACGGGTCGAGCTTTCGTTCGACCCTACAAAATTTAAATCTCAACTAAACTCACGGTCAAAAAAGTACGTGCCCTACGATTTTGTTCTTAGGCGCGAGCGAAAGCTCGACCCATATTTAAGAAGACCGAAGGCCGGCACCGCTTTTACGCGCGGATGTGAGCTTCTCCAGAGCTAACCAGCAGCTCCTTGCCTTCAGCCGTTCGCAAAACAAGGCGTCCATCTGTGGAAACACGCACGACCGTACCAGACGCCAGCGGATTACCCTCAATATCTTCCATACGAACAACGCGCCCAGTCAGCGCCGAACACCTGTCGAATTCACTGACGAAAGCAGCAAAGCCAAGTTCGCACCACTGCGGGTACATGGTCTGCAATTGATCACAGAGCGCATCTGACACAGCAGCAATTTCGGCCTCAACACTTTCTTTAGAAAGTCCCAGCTCATCAAGGAAAACGGGTATATTCTTGACGTTTGCAGGCGCACCTTTTGCCGGGCGGGAAACATTAATTCCTACTCCAACACACACTGCACCGCGATGCAATTCGAGCGAAATGCCGCCGAGCTTAAGGAATGGCTGCGAAGCGGAATTTGCAGCATTCGAAACAGCCGCACCGACCGCCACCAAAGCGTCCGCGCCAGCCTCCGAAGCGTCCGCGCCAGCCTCCGAAGCAATACTCACACCATTATCCGGCGCAACCACCAGGTCGTTTGGCCACTTCACCTGCGCACGACACGCTAGTTGCGGCACAAGCGACACAGCCGCCCTGCGCGCCGCCAAGCCAACCAACAGGCTTAACGTCGGCATCTGCGTCATCGGCACTTCAGGCCGCAACAAAAACGACTGGTACAACCCACCAAGCGGGCTTTCCCACGTGCGACCCTGCCGACCATACCCTGCAGTCTGGCGCAGCGAACGCACTGTCAACCCCTCTGGTTGACCTTCATCGATTGCACGCTTGATCAGGTCGTTTGTCGACCCAACAGACTCGTATGATTCAATGCGAAATTGCATAGCGCCAAACCAACCAATAAGCTAGCGAGCCAACTTTTCAGCACGACCGTAGCGGTCGGCCTCGGGGGCAGCGGCGTCCGCCACGTGCACGTCATTCGCCAACACAAAATCGGGGCGCAGCTCAAGCAGTGGTTTCACCACGAAATCGCGCTCCAAAATGCGCGGGTGCGGCAGCGTCAGAACGTCGCTTTCCACAACATATAGCTGGTAATCAAGAATGTCTAAATCGCAGGTACGCGGGCCGTTTTCAATCTCGCGAACGCGACCAAGGCTATTCTCGATGGCATGCAAATACCCCAGCAGCTCCTTCGGTGCAATGCCGGTGCGCATCAAAATGACCGCGTTAATGAACGTGTCCTGGTCTTCGTAGTACGCCGGCTCGCTTTCGTAGAAGCTAGAAATATCGATAATCTGCGAATCAGGCAGGCTGCACAGCTCGGTGATTGCCTGATTAAGCATGGCGATTTTGCCTTCGGTTTCTTCGCCTTCTTCGGCAACCAGCGGCACGTTACAGCCAAGGCCCAAAAGTACGTACGGGTGCAGGTCAGATAGCGCTTTTACCGTTTCGGCAACGTTGTGCGTGCGTACAACCGACGCACCCAACTCGCACGCCATCAAAGCCTCAGTTGCACTCACGTGATCGCGCTCGGTTGGCTCGTCGATGCCATACGCGAAGCCCAAGTAGCTCTTGCGCGAAATAGCCACCATCACCGGGTAGCCAAGGCGGCGAAATTCGTGGAAATTGCGCACCAGCTCAAGCGTTTGCTGCGCGGTTTTACCAAAGCCAGGGCCCGGGTCAACACAAATGCGCTCACGCGAAACGCCAGCAGCCTCAAGCATGGCGGCCTGGTCGCGCAGGTAGTCGCGAACTTCGGCAACCACATCGTCGTAATGCGGATCGTCTTGCATGGTGCCCGGCTCTCCCAGCATATGCATCACCACAACGCCGCAATCTCTTGCGGCTGCAACCTTCACCATTTCAGGGTCGCGAAAACCCGACACGTCGTTAATAATTGCTGCGCCAGCTTCAACGCAAGCCTTCGCAACAGCAGCATGACGCGTGTCGATGCTCACGCAAACGCCCTGTTCAGCAAGGGCGCGCACCACAGGAAGCACGCGTGCGGTTTCTTCTTCTGTAGAAACCTCTGCCGAACCCGGGCGCGTCGATTCGCCACCAACGTCAATGATTTGCGCGCCTTCATCAATCATTTGCTGTGCCCAAGCAAGCGCCGCATCAGGGGTATTGTGCGTACCGCCGTCACTGAAGCTATCAGGGGTGACGTTCAGAATACCCATCACTACCGGACGACGCGTGTCGAACTCAAACGTCCCGCATTTCCAAAACATGCTTTGCCTTTCTTTCAAAAGAAGGCGAGCCAGCGGGCTCGCCTTCGTAGTTGATTAATTTGCGCCTAGTTTTGCGCTTATCACGAAAGATAACTACTTGTCTTCTTTCGGCGCGTTGTCCGACTGCGCCTGCTGCGAGGCCGCCGGAGGTGCAGGCGGAACATTGCCAGCTGCAGGGACTTCCGGAGCCGCGGAGGCTACCTCGTTGGCACCAGCCGCGCCAGCGCTCGCAGTCGCATCTGCCGCGCCAGCGCTCGCAGTCGCGCTACCAGCACCGCCGCCGTCCGCAGCCGCACCAGTCACGTCAGCCTCAGCCGCGCCACCAGCGCCGCCGCCAGCCGCTTCACCGCCAGCGTCAACGTCGCCCTTCCAGTTCGGGTCGGCCAACTGCTCGTCACGAGCACGCGCTGCAGCCTCCTCAGCTTCCTTAGCTGCAATAATGTCGTCCTCGCGCTTCAAGTAGTCGTCCCACTTGTTATCAAGCAGTGCAGCGCACGCTTCGCCTTCAACGGTTTCGCGCTCAAGCAGCACAGACGCCATCAGGTCCATTTGCTCGCGATGCGAACTCAGAATCTCGTAGGCGCGGTCGTGCGCTTCCTTCATGATGCGCGCAACCTCGTCGTCAATACGCTTGGCTGTTTCCTCGGAATAATCCTGCGTGTTACCCATGTCGCGGCCCAAGAACACCTCGTGGTTGGGCTGGCCAAACACCTGCGTGCCCAGCTCGGTAGACATGCCGTACTGCGTCACCATCGCGCGAGCCATCTTCGTGGCACGCTCAAGGTCGTTGCTGGCGCCGGTAGTCACATCGTCGCAGAAAATTTCCTCAGCAACGCGGCCACCCATAAACACAGCCAGTTCGTCGCGCATTTCGCCAATGGTGTTCAGCACCTTGTCTTCCTTAGGAATAGACAGGGTGTAACCCAGCGCGCGACCACGGCTGATAATGCTGATCTTATGCACCGGATCAGCCTTAGGCAGCAAGTGGCCTACCAGCGCATGACCACTCTCGTGATACGCGATAGTGTGCTTGGTCTGGTCGTCCATCACGCGGCCCTTGCGTTCGGGGCCGGCAATCACGCGCTCCATCGACTCGCTGACTTCCTGCTGCGTGATGATCTTCTTGTTGCGACGTGCGGTCAAAAGCGCAGCTTCGTTCAGCAGATTAGCCAGGTCGGCACCCGTAAAGCCCGGGGTCAGCTTAGCCACGTTAGTCAGGTCAACGTCGCTGCCAAGCGGCTTATTCTTCGCATGCACGTTCAGAATCTTCTCGCGGCCCTTCACGTCGGGCGCGTCAACCACGATCTGGCGGTCGAAACGGCCCGGGCGCAGAAGTGCCGGGTCAAGAACGTCGGAACGGTTGGTTGCAGCAATAAGCACCACCGAATCGTTTGCGTCGAAGCCGTCCATTTCGACAAGCAGCTGATTCAGCGTTTGCTCGCGCTCGTCGTGGCCACCGCCAAGGCCGGTACCACGCTGGCGGCCGACGGCGTCAATTTCGTCAATGAAAATAATGGAAGGGCTTGCTTCCTTAGCTTGCTTAAACAGGTCGCGCACGCGGCTGGCGCCAACGCCCACGAACATTTCCACAAAGTCAGAACCCGAAATGCTGAAGAACGGCACGCCGGCCTCGCCTGCAACTGCACGTGCGAGCAGCGTTTTACCAGTACCCGGAGGGCCCACCAGCAAACAGCCGCGCGGGATTTTCGCACCCATCGATTGATACTTCGCAGGGTTAGCCAAAAAGTCCTTAATTTCGCGCATCTCTTCGACAGCCTCGTCAACGCCAGCGACGTCGTCAAAGTGCACATTCGGGCGCTCTTCAAGAGTCTGCTTGGCCTTGGCCTTGCCAAAGTTCATCTGCGAATTGTTGGCCTTCGTCATCTGGTTGAACAGGAAGAACAGCATGGCGCCAATCAGCAGAATAGGCAGAAGCGAAGTCAGAATATCGCCCCAGGGGCTTGGTGTGGTGACCTCGTACTTAATCTCGGGGTGCGCCGCCATCAGTTCGGAAAGCGAACTGCCAGCCCATGTAGTGGTGAACTTATGCTCGTTGCCAAGCGTTTGCGCATCAAGATTGGTCGTACCAACGCCGCCCGGCGTGTTGCCGTCGGCGTTTTTCTCGGTGGCAATGGCTGCATTCAGGGAATCGAACGCGCTGTTGAACGCGTCAGCCGCGGTGGAACCTGCGGTTGCCGCCGGGTAGTACGAGCCGGTGATGGTGTAATCGCCCGCCGCGTAGGTAACTTCTGTCACGCGACCCTGGTCAACGGCCTGCATAAACTCAGAAGCCGCCAACTTGTCGGTGGTGGTTTGCGAAGATGACGTGGCGTTCATGTACTGCTGGCCAACAAAGAACACTACCAGCAGAAAAATGACCACGCCAATAATGGTTGTGCGCGGGTTCGGTTGTTGAAGCTGCTTGTTGTCTTGGGGCATAAACCTTGCTTCCTAGTTGTAGAGCTCGGGCTTCAAAACGCCAATGTAGGGCAGGTTGCGGTAGCGTTCAGCATAATCAAGCCCGTAGCCAACGATAAACTCGTCGGGGCATTCGAAGCCAACGTACGCGCAATCGATTTTTGCTTGCGCGCGGGTTTGCTTGCGAAGAAGCGTCGCAACCGTGATGGATTTCGGGTTGCGCGCCTGCAGGTTCTTCAGCAGATAACGAAGTGTCAGGCCGGAATCAAGAATGTCTTCCGCGATGACGACGTGACGGCCTTCAATCTTTGAGGACAAGTCCTTCAAGATGCGCACGACACCAGAGCTTTTCGCGCCGTTGCCGTACGACGAGACAGCCATGTAGTCCATCTCGCACGGAATGGTGATCTGTCTGGCCAGGTCAGCCATGAAAATGGCTGCACCACGCAGAACCGAGATCAGGATGATGCCGTCTTCAGCGTCCTTGAAATCTTCGCTTAAACCGGCGCCGATTTCGGCGACGCGGGCGGCGATTTCTTCTTCGCTGAACAAAATGCGGTCTACGTCTTGGTGCATTACCAACCCTTCGCTGCGTTTTACCTGCATGAGGGCGTGCCGAGGCACGCGTTGAACGCACGTTAGTTTACCATTCGACCTGCGTATCTGCCGACAATACCCCAACGCCACATAATTTAGTTAACAACCGGTCAATTTATCGGGGAAATTTACGC
>CAVEUW010000028.1:19959-23551 GCA_963619015.1 Senegalimassilia sp.
CCGTGCAATAGCTACTCGGTGGGTTGTACAAGGTCGGGGAATTCTTTGAGAAGACGTTTCACCGGAAGACCGATAACGGTATCAATGTCACCAGAAACGTGCTTAATCAGGCGCTTTCCACCTTCACCTTGTGCCGCGTATGCCCCAGCTTTATCAAATGATTCGCCAAGCTTTAGGTATTCGGCTAATTGTTCATCGGTTTGCGGATGGAAAGTGACAGCCGCAGTATCAATAAAGGTGCGGAATCCAAGCGACACATCTTCGGCATTTGGCGCGGCCACCAACCATACCGAAACGGCAGTCATAACCTCGTGAGTGCGACCTTGCAGCTGACGAAGCATATGCTTGGCATCCGACAGGTTTTTCGGTTTACCGAAAATGACGTTATCGCAGACCACCATGGTATCGGCACCAATAATGGCAGCCATGCCCGTATAGCCTTCGCCAAGCACCTCTTGCACCACAGCACCCGCCTTGCGCTCGGCAAGCTTTTTGGCCGCCTCGGGCGGGTCGGCAAGCAAATCGGGTTCAAGCGTTTCGTCGACCTCAGAGGTACGGACGGTGAATTTTACGCCCTCGCGTTTAAGCAAGTCATGGCGACGCGGGCTGCCGCTTGCCAAAATGACATCGACCGCAGGGGCAGGGGCTGCAGAGGTTGCAGTGGTCGCGGCAGTTGCAGCAGTCGCGGGGGTCTCGGCAGTTGCAGCAGTCGCGGGGGTCTCAGTGGTCGTAGCGTTGTTTTCGCTCTTCGCTTCTTCGCTCACTTTTTTCTCCTTGCACGGAAGCTTGCCATGGGCTCAATGCGCACACCATGTTTGTTTGCGCTAATGGCAAGGTTGCCTTGAATATTTGTAACATAGCCGCCAACAGGACACGCCTCGGGTGCTCCGGGCATTTGCCACGCGGCAAGCACAGCATCAACTGAAGCGGTTTCCACACGCGCGTCTGGGCCAAGTATAGCCTGCAAAACTTGCACGATCGCGCGACGTTCAAGCGGCACCGGCAGCATACCAAAAGCTGGAGAAATCACAGCACCATCGGCGTAATCAGGCGTGCGGCCCGGCAGAGCACTTTCCCACTGAACATGCTGTTCTACCAGCTCAGAAGCCATATTTTCTAGCATGTCGTCTTCGTCAGCTATCAGGTTCATGGTGCGCGGCAACACCTCAAGCAGCTGCGGCGCACGATGCTTCACCTGCGGTACCACCTCGTGGCGTACATATGCGCGAAAGCGATCAGTGTGCGCATTGGTTGCATCCTCGCGCCAGAGCGACCCAGCGCCATCAACAGCGCACGGCAGCCCCGCAGCTTGGCGCTGCACCAGCCAATCGCGCAATTGTTCGCGCCCCACATCAAGCAGCGGACGCATAACCGGGCCGTTACGGTATTTCATCGACCGAAAACCACCAGGGCCTGTGCCAACCATCGACCGCATGTAGAAATTTTCCACCCGATCGTCAGCGGTATGCGCGGTGAAAATACGGCCATCAGACACTGGCACGCCGCAATGCAAGCACAAGCTTTCAAGTGCCTCGTTTGCAGCAATATAGCGCTCGCGGCGAGCCACAGCTTCAACGTTGCCACCTTCGGCCTGCGCTTGGCCAGCAATATCAATTCGGCAATTGAACAGGGGAATTTCAAGCAGTTCGGCCAACTGTGCAACAAACGCTTCGTCTTCGTCAGCGGCCCCCGGACGCAAGCAGTGGTTCACATGCAGCATTGCCAGCGGCCCCACGACGCCATTGTTGTACAGTTCGTGCACAACATAGGCAAGAGCCGTCGAATCCGAACCGCCCGACACCATCAACAGCACCGGCGTTGTAGCGCAAGCAAGTTCGCGCCGCTCAATACAGCGGCGCGCCACATCAACTACAGTATTCGAATTGGTCTTTTTCACCAGCTATTTCGCGCCCTCCGTAGCGCCGCTTTTCCCACACATCAGCCGGAAGCGCAGCCCGCGCGAGCCCAGGGCCCGCGCTCGTCTCAGCACGCCCCCGCGCGGCCGGCGAGCCCAGCACGCCCCCGCGCACCCCAGGGCCCGACGCGCAGCGCGCCCCGCGCGCCCTATTTCGCGCTCGTCCTGGCGAACACGCGGTCGAGCACCTTCGCGATCGCCTCGATGCTGATCGGCTTGATGATGTGGTCGTCCATGCCCGATTCCATCGCCTTCTTGCGGTCTTCGTCGAAAGCGTTCGCGGTCATGGCCACGATCGGGATGTTCGCCTTGTCGTTGTCGGGCAGCGTGCGGATCTCGCGCGTGGCGGTGTAGCCGTCCATGCGCGGCATCTGCACATCCATCAGCACCAGGTCGTAGGTGCCGGCAGGCGCCTCCTCGACCGTCTCCACCGCAACGTCGCCGTCATCCACGGTATCGATGGTCATGCCCGTCTCACCCAGAATAGCCTCGGCGATCTCGCGGTTAAGCGCGTTATCTTCGACCAACAGGATATGCTTGCCGCTGTAGTCGCGCTGCACCTGCGCTGCATCGGCGTCGGTATCGGCGCCATCCGCCGGGCGCGTGAGCACCGCGCGCAGCTCGCTCATGAAGATGGGCTTGGACACGAACGCGGTCACGCCCGCTTCGCGCGCCTCTGCCTCGAAGTCGGCCCAGTCGTAGGCCGTCAGCACGATAATGGGCACATCCTCGCTGATCACGCGACGAATACGGCGCACCGTCTCGATGCCGTTCATGTCGGGCATCAGGTAGTCGATGATGTACACCTTGTACTCGTCGCCCACCTCGGCGGCCTCCTGTGCGCGCACCACGGCTTCCTTGCCCGATGCCGTCCAGTCGGGGCGCATCTGGATCTCGCGCAGCATCTTGCTGACGCTTTGGCAGGTGTTCAAGTCGTCGTCGACCACCAGCGCGCGAGCGCCCAGCAAATCGGGGATCGGCTCGTTTTTCACCTGCGAATCCGCCAGCAGCAAATTCAACGTCACCGTGAACTTCGAGCCCTTGCCCTCCTCGCTTTCGACCTTGATATCGCCGCCCATCATGTCGACGATGTTCTTGGTGATGGCCATGCCAAGGCCGGTGCCCTGGATGCCGCTTACCGTGGAGGAGTACTCGCGCGAGAACGAATCGAAAATGCGCTCGACAAACTCGGACGACATGCCGATGCCGTTGTCTTTCACGCTGAACTCGAAGGTGGTGCGGCCCTTCACGCTGCAGGGCTTTTCCACCAGGCGGATGATGATGTCGCCGCCCGGCTGGGTGTACTTCATAGCGTTGCCCACGATGTTGATGAGCACCTGATTCAGGCGCAGTTTGTCGGCGATAACGTCCTCGTGCACCACGTCCTGCGTGTCGATGAACAGGTTTTGGTTCTTCGAATTGATAAGCCCCTGGATCATGGTGCGCAAATCGTGCAGCAAATCAGGGATATGCAGCGGGCTCTCGTCGAGCTTCACCGTGCCGCTCTCGATACGGCTCATATCCAAGATGTCGTTGATCAGCGAAAGCAAATGCGTGCTGGACGTGCTGATTTTGCCCAGATAATCTTGCACTTGCTCTTGGTTGTCCATGTGCGTTTGCGCAAGCGCCGTGAAGCCGATGATGGCGTTCATGGGCGTGCGGATGTCGTGGCTCATG
>CAVEUW010000029.1:0-23445 GCA_963619015.1 Senegalimassilia sp.
TTCAAATGAGAACGGCTTGGTTACAATACCAACGGTAAGAGCGCCAATTTCCTCACGAGCAATTTCTGCAACGATAGGAGCAGCGCCGGTACCAGTGCCGCCACCTTCACCGGCGGTAACAAAGACCATGTCGGCTTCGGCTAGTGCTTCGCGAATTTCTGCGCGAGATTCTTCAGCCGCTTGGCAACCGACTTCAGGATTAGCGCCGGCACCTAGGCCACGCGTAAGTTCTTCACCGATATGAATAGTTTTATCGGCGTCTGACATAAGTAGAGCTTGATGGTCTGTGTTGACGGCGATGAACTCAACGCCTTTCACACCTGCTTCGACCATGCGATTCACGGCGTTTGTACCACCGCCACCGACACCGACGACCTTAATGACCGCCAGACGTTCAGCTGAGTTATTCGGCATTGTGTCCTCCGCACTGTTACGTTTGATCAGTTTGTAGCTGAGTGATTTTACACACGCAAGATATTGTACACGACTGTTGGCTCAATGCAACCAGGTTCAATGGTAAACGGGCAGGTTGCACACACAATGGGCTGAGATAACCTACGAATTTACTCTACAAGGAACGCCACGTTGGCCTATCGGGCGTGCGAACATTGATATATGTGACACCCTCAGGATGATTCTCGATAATTTGCAGGCACACGCGTTCTTTCTCGCGAATATTTTCCGCAGTCCCGAAAACAATATCGGGCCCGTCTTTAATAGTGAGCGTAGTCGATTCGGTTTCGGTAGCCTTAACTGAGGTTACTTTATCGGCAAGTTCTGTGGTCATGCCCGCAACAATAGCGAGCGCATTGTTAACGTTAGCATCAGAACAATATGTTCCAATCTGGGGTTTTGTACCATATGGAACGTCGGTGATATGAAGCACTGCCTCGGCGTCTTCGTAAACTTTATCGCTCGTGAGACGACCTGCCTCAGAATCTTTAGCTGGAATAGGCATAAGCCACATACCGTCTGACGCTATTGCCCACTGTGTTGTAGTTTTAGCGTCTTGAGAGGGTATTTCTACAACAGCAGTGATGGTTCGTTCCGTCACAACAATTTCTAACGTATTCGGGAAAATACGATTAACGCTTGCATCAGCTACCCATGCATCCTTCAACAAATTCTCTTTAATGGCAGCAGTATCAACACGCAAAAGCGTTGTTCCCTCGTCAATATCGGCAAGGCCTTGCATGTCAGTAGATGTAAGATGATCTGCGCCTTTAACTGAAATTGACTCAATCGTAAAAGCTGGCGAATTGTATAGGATGACGCCAGCGATAAACAAAGCTAGCAGCAGTGCCGCGATAACTCCAATACGAACGAGGTAACGACGGTATTTTTTCTGGGCTCGCTCTGTACGTGAAGGACCCGCAACATCGCCGACGCGGACCGAAGACAACATAGGGCCTGATTGCGGTTGTGAATTTCTCGAAGAAGACGTCACATACCCTGAAGACCCCGCACGCATAGGCCTTTGAGCAGGGCGATTACCAGAGCGTATTCTATTCGATGCCGAGGAAGCGGACTTCCGGTTGTAGTTCGATGCCATACGCTTCGTATACCTTCGTTTTCGCTAAGTTCATAAGTTCGAGTACATCAGTAGCTTTTGCCTCGTTGACATTCACAATAAAGTTTGCGTGAACATCCGAGATTTGAGCACCGCCGACACTGGCGCCCTTCAACCCTACCGATTCAATAAGTTGACCTGCAGATTGTCCATCGGGATTTTTAAAAACGCTACCGCAACTCGGTTTAGTTAACGGTTGTGTTTTCTTGCGATTGGTGTGCGATGCCTCCATCTTGCCACGCAAGTGAAACGGATCAGCAGGCTTAACTGCAAGTTCGCATTCTACGATAACTTCATCGGGACCAAACGAACTTGAACGGTATTGCCAATCGATTTCATTTCCTTGACGCCTAACAAGCCCCTGATCAGGAACAAGAGAGGTCACTGAGACAACTTTCGAACCGATACCTTCATTGCGCGTGCCTGCATTCATGCGCAGCGCGCCTCCGATAGTTCCTGGTGTGCCAACGGCAAACTCAAGACCTGAAAGGCTTCGACGAAAAGCTTCTTGAACAACCGAAGAGAGCGGCACACCGGCACCAACACAGAACGTGCCTGCTTCCTCGTCGAAACGACAGGTGCGAAAATCACGGCCAAGCGCGATAACGACTCCGTCATAGCCTTCGTCAGAGACAAGCAGATTACTTCCCCGTCCTACAGCAACCCATGGTGTGCCAGATGCTATGCATGCCTCAACCAAGCGTTTAAGTGCACCAACAGAAGCAACCTGCACATAAAACTTTGCAGGCCCGCCAATACGATACATAGTATGGCGATTCATAGGCTCATCAGGGTAAACATCCGCATCAAATGCGCGGTCTACCAGAAGCGCCTCAAGCGGATTTGCAGCATGACGTGCAGCCATTAGAAACCTGCACCTTTATGCATTTTGAAGGGCTTCGACAAGCTGCGGCCCCATAGCGGTTACATCTCCGGCACCCATAGTGATAACCAGATCACCTGGTTCAACCTTGCTTACCAGATGCGGAATAACCTCAATACGTTTCTGCACGAACTCTGCCTGAGGGTGCCCAGGATGATCAAGAATAACGTTCATGAATGTTTTGCCAGAAACACCAGGAACCGGCGCTTCGCCAGCTGAATAGACATCCATAAAGGTAACTGTATCGGCTGCGTCAAAAGCGCAGGCAAATTCATCATGCAAGACTTCTGTAAACAACTTCACGCGAGAGTAGCGATGCGGTTGAAAGAGCACATGCACATGCTTATAGCCAAGGCCTGCCGCAGCTTTAATAGTCGCAGCGATTTCGGTTGGATGATGAGCATAATCGTCTACGACGGTAACGCCGCAAACCTCGCCAACAAGATCAAAACGGCGACGAACGCCTGCAAATTCTGCTAGCACATCGGCGGCTTTCTGCGGGTCATAGCCAAGCGACCAGAGAAGCGTAATAACACCAGTTGCGTTTAAAACGTTATGGCGACCAGGGTTTTGTTTCAAGCTGCCTTCGATTACACGGCCATCGGGAAGTGTGATAGCAAAACGGCTGCCGACACCTGCCGGCTCAAACGAAGTGACATTTACGTCAAAACCCTCGCCAAAGCCATAGGTAACAACGCGGCGGTTTTCAGAGGTAGCAAGTTCTACCAACTTTGCATCTTCGCCACAGGCCACAATGACCCCATCTTCAGGGACTAAGCCCATAAAGTCGTGGAACTTGTCATAGATTTCAGAAAGATCTTTATAGTGGTCAAGGTGGTCAGCTTCGATGTTAGTAACCAATACCGCCTTAGGAGACAGGTACGTAAAAGACTTATCCGATTCGTCGGCTTCTACGACATAGTATTTACCCGTACCGGAGTGTGCATTGGTGCCATAGGCTCGTACAATACCTCCGATAAGAAACGTTGGGTCTTCCCCCATGCCGTCTAGAACACTTGCAAGCATAGAGGATGTAGTTGTTTTACCATGCGTGCCAGCAACTGCAAGCGTATCGAGCCCAACACCTAAGTGAGCAAGCATTTTCGCACGATGCCAGATATTAAGCCCACGGCGCTTTGCCTCAACAAGCTCAGGGTTGTTATCAAGCACGGCTGTCGACACAACAACAACCGGGTTTCCCTCGGGAATATGTGAGGCATCGTGGCCAATGTAGATAGTAATTCCAGCATCACGAAGCTGTTTGGTATAGCGACTGTCCTTTAAATCGGAACCAGAAACTTCCATTCCTTGATCAAACGCCACGCGTGCGATACCGCTCATGCCGACGCCACCAACGCCGATAAAATGCACTTTTGTGATGCGCTCTTCGGTCATTACGAAAGCCCCCAAATCTTCCTCTTAACGCGTCTTAGACGCGCAACTTTTTTGTTCAAACAGCTATATTACCCTATTGAGATGCTTTATCGCCGGCTGCCGCAAGGACTACATCTGCAAGTTTCCCTGCAGCATCTTGTGTCTTTTGGGCAGCAGCTGCCTTTGCCATAGATGCACGTACTTCTTCGTCTTCAATAAGACTCTTTAAGTATGCGGTGAATTGCTCGCCCTCAACTTCAGAGTCGGCAACAAGATAAGCGGCACCTGCTTCCACACATGCTTTGGCGTTCATGGTCTGATGGTCTTCTGTGGCAAAAGGAAATGGAACAAGAAGTGCTGGGATATGCCTGGCAGAAATTTCAGCAAGAGATGTCGCGCCAGCGCGACTCACGATGGCGTCTGTTGCTGCCATTGCAAGCCCCATCTGGTCGGTATACCCAAACAAATGCCAGCGTTTTTGCTGCTCGGAAGTAAGTGCAAGGGCCTCGGTTACCGCATCAATTTCCTTTGGACCAGTAACGTGAACAATGTGCAGGTCAGGGTAAGCTAGCAGCATGTCTTTACGAGCAACCAAAGCATTGTTTAAGTGACGCGCACCGAGCGAGCCGCCCGTGACAAGAAGCATACGAGCATCTTCAGGAATACCGAATGCAACGCGGCCTTCTGCCCGTGTTGCCGCAAAGACGCTTTTGCGAACAGGATTGCCGGTTAAAACAATATTCTTTTTATTCGAAAGGGCTTCTCCTGCATGGGCATACGTCAAGCATACTGCAGCTGCTTTTTTAGCTAAATATTTATTCGCCATACCCATGACGGAATTTTGCTCATGAACAACCACAGGAATATGACATTGCTCGGCTGCGCGAGCAACAGGAATGCAAACATATCCACCAAAACCAACAACGCAATCAGGCTTGACCTCGTTAAACCATGCGCGCGCAAGTTTTGTTGACTTCTGAATGAGAGCAATGGACTTTGGCAAGGTCTTTGGATGATTCCGGTTGAAACCAGAAGCTTCAAATGGCGTGAACGGAATACCAGCCTGTTTTACCAAGCGCGCCTCTACTCCGTTAGGCGTGCCTGCGTAGAGAACTTCGTGGCCGCGTTCGATAAGAACGTCAGCTAATGCCAATGCCGGGTTAATGTGACCTGCGGTTCCGCCACCTGAAAGAACAATACGCATAGGTTATCTCCTTGATCTGCCGTATGACGACCGTGATGAGCGAGAGGTTGAATCAGTTGAAAAGCGACCTGAATGCGAACTAGCCCGAGTAGAACTGTGCGCCGGCGTCGAATATCTGCTTTCGTGCGATGATATCGGGAGTTCGTCTTCGTCAATTGCTCGAACTACGCGTAGGTTGGCACGACGGCGTTCATATACCGATGAAGTATCAGCAGTTCTTGCCACCGAAAGAATAAGCCCAATCATAATGAGTGTTGAGATGACCGAAGAGCCACCATAGGAAATAAACGGCAGCGGTTTGCCAGTTGTCGGGACGCACCCAATAACGCAGCCGATATTCAGAAACGCCTGAAAAACAAGCATAACGGTGCATGCTCCAGCCAATAGAGACCCATGAAGCGAAGATGCCGCCATGGCAATTTTCAGACCGCAAAAAAGAACCGTGATAAAAAGTGCAATCACTACAAGTGCGCCGAGCATACCGAACTCTTCGCCAATAATGGAAAATGCAAAGTCGGTTTCTGCTTCGGGGAGGTAATCGAATTTCTCGGTTGAATTACCCAAACCAACACCAAACAAACCACCTTGCGCGAAGGCATAAAACGAATGAATTGTTTGATAGCCATTTCCGTATCCGTTTTCTCCATCATCCCATGGAGCATATACAACCAGGCGATCACCACGATAACCCGTACCAACAATTGACCAGATGCCAAATACAATAATGATGCAGAATGCGGCAACGAACACTTTCCACGAAACCCCTGCCAACCACATAATTGCAAGACAGCCAACGATAATGATGAGCGTTGTCCCGAGGTCAGACTGCGTTTTGTATAAAAAAACAAGCGGCGCCATAATAAGTACCGCAGCTGCAACGCCAGCTTTCGTAACGTCTAGGCGACCATCTCGATAGTCGTCCATAATGCGAGCTGCCATCATAATGAAAGCGATTTTGGCAAACTCTGATGGTTGAAGACTAAAAATACCAAAAACATTAAGCCAGCGCTGCGCGCCAAGCGCCGTTGTTCCTACCAACCATGTAGCAGCAAGCAAAACAAGACAAAGTGCATAGTACGCGTACATGGGTATTCCACGCCATACATTAGAGCCAAAGTAATAAATAGCAATGGCAAAAATTACCCCGACGCCCGAGTACAAAATTTGACCCAATACTTTTGAGGCCGCATTTGCGGTGTCAAGGCTGCCAACCGACGCCGCATCGGACAAAATTGAAGCCTGTGAAGCAGAATAGATATTCACATAGCCGATAAGAAGCAGCGCAACCGCGGCAATAACAAGTACGGTTTGAACCCAGCTCAGGCTAGATGCTTCATGAGTATGTGACGATGCACGCGCCATGCCAAATACCTTTAAGCGCCTACTTTTGCTGAACGCTCAGCTACTAGCTGCTTAAAAACTTCTCCACGATGTTCAAATGAATTAAACTCGTCAAACGAAGCGCACGCAGGAGACAGCAACACAACTTCATCAGCCTTCGCCTCATTAAGCGCGCAATCAAGTGCATCAGACAGATGATTTGCAGATAGAAGTTTGAAATCGGCTGGTGCGTCAGCTTTTGCATCTTCAAATGCAGCCATAAAGCGATCTCGAGCATCGCCGTAGCAAACCACAGCGCGAGTATGAGCATGGGCTGCCTTGATTAGCGGTGCTAAATCAGTACCCTTGTCGTCACCACCAAGCAAAACAAGCGGACGAGTGCGCGGGAAAGCTTCAAGAGCCTTCAGTGTTGCATCAACGTTAGTTGCTTTGGAATCGTTATAACAATGAACACCGCGAACGCTTCCGCAGGGTTCAATTCGATGTTCAAGCGGCTTAAATGCAACAAGACCAGCGTTAACATCAGTGTCATTTGCCCCAAGAGCAAGAGCAGCAGATGCTGCAGCAAGTGCATTGCTGGCGTTATGACGGCCCTTAATTTGCAGGTCGTCTTCATTAGCTAGTACATGTTCTGCGCCATTGATAGCTACGACAAGATTACCTTCGGCGCTGACGAACGCTGCGTTATTGGAGCCGCAGCGCTTTCGCATATCTCCTTCGATGCCATCTTGTGTGCCCATGGGGATATAGTCAAACCCGCGATGAACATCAGCTGCAAATTCGCGAACTTTTGCACGCACTTCGTCATTGGTTGCATCAAGGATTGCAACGCTATCGGCAACGCTTGGCAAGTTGCTTAAAATTTTAAACTTCGCGTCGCGATAATTTTCGTGCGTATGATGCCAATGCAGATGGTCAGGCGTGATGTTGAGCAGAACTGCGACATTTGGCGCAAACTTATTAGTCGAAGCAAGCTGGTATGAGGAAACCTCAGCTACATATACATCAGTTTTCCCAGCTTGAACAGCAGAAATACAAGTATCACCGATATTTCCAACTGCAGAAGCATTCATAGAGCATGCCTGCAAAAGTGACGCGGTAAGAGCCGTTACGGTAGTTTTGCCATTCGTGCCCGTAATAGCCACCCAACGGCTATCAGCTGCACTTTCGCGCCAGGCAAATTCAACTTCGCTAATAACTTCATCGCTTACCGCATTCGCCGATTGGTATAAATCGGAAAATTCCGAAATACCAGGGCTTGCAATGCAGAGGTCAAACTGACCACCAACAGCTTCTGCAAGTTTGGCAACTGCCCCTTCCCCAAAAGCAACGCTAGCACCACATGCACGCAGCTTGTCAGCTAAGGCATCAGAGGTTTCAGTCTGCTTCCCGCCGAATACTGACAAACTCTCAACTCGGTTACCCAACTGAGTTTTCAAATACGCAACGGCGTCGTTTCCCGACTTGCCTAAGCCAAGCACGAGAACGCGCCCGAGGGAAACGGGCGCGTATTTACGGTCAGAAAGCATTTCAACAGAAGCTTTCACCCTACATCACTCCTACGACAGATTCTGCAAAGTACAAAGCGAAACCGATAGCAGCAAGCACGCCAGAGATAATCCAGAAACGCACGACTACCTTCGTTTCGCTCCAGCCCTTCTTCTCAAAATGATGATGCAAGGGCGCCATCAGGAAAATTCGCTTGTGCGTTTTCTTGTAATAGAAAACCTGAATCATAACCGAAAGGGCTTCGGCCACAAACAGGCCACCAATGATAAGAACGATGAACTCGCATTTAGTAAGAACCGCCAAGCACCCAAGCGCCATGCCGAGTGCCAACGAACCAGTGTCTCCCATAAAGATATCGGCCGGGAATGAGTTAAACCACAGAAAGCCAATACAAGCGCCAGCAAGAGCAGCGGCAAACACTGCAGAGTCTAAAGCATCGGTGCGATACGCGATTGCAGCCATAACAATCATTACAATCATAACCGTACCGGAAGCCAAACCATCAAGGCCGTCGGTAAGGTTGACAGCATTGCAAAGCCCCATCAGCAAAATATCAACAAAGATAAGGTAGAGCCACGGAATGGAAACGCCACCGATAGTGGTTGTAAGAATTCCCAGGTCAATTGAACAGACAAAAGGAATTTCAACGGTTGGAGCAATGCCAAGCACATTTACTGCAACCAAGCAAAAAATGGTTGCAATGGCAAACTGACCAACAAGTTTAGCCTTAGGGGTAAGACCTAACGAGCGTTCTTTAACAACTTTTTCCGCGTCATCAATAAGACCAAGACAGCCTGTCAAAACCGTAGCAATAAGCAAAGCGAAAGTTTCAATAGTCGGATGAGCAATGAGCAGCGCTGTCAAAATGACTGCGATTAACATGATGACGCCACCCATGGTAGGAGTACCTTGCTTTACTAGGTGACTTTCAGGGCCATCAGCACGAACTTGCTGACCGATCTGGCTTTTCTTGAGGAATTTGATCCATGCCGGCATGATGAGCATGGTCATTATCATCGAAAAGAACACGGCCAAAAATACAAGAAATGTTGGATATGATTCAAAGACATGCAGCATATTAGCCAACCAATCCCTTTACCAATCGATCAAGACCCATGAAGTGGGACGCTTTAACAAGGATAGCATCACCTGCGGCAAGACGCGGCTGTAAGTATTCCAACGCTTCTTGCCAATCGTTAACGCAGATGACGGTTTCCGAATTCATACCGGATTCAACTGCGGCACTTGCTATTCCTAAAGCAAGTTCGCCGACACAAATTAGTTCATCAAGGTTACTCGCTGCGGCAGCGCGTCCAACTTCTTGGTGAAGTTCCGGGCCGAAATCGCCCAGCTCACCCATGTCGCCAAGCACAGCAATGTGTTTGCCTGCAGCGCTAAAAGATGCGAATGTTGCTAGGGATGCACGCATGGAATCTGGGTTGGCATTATAGGCATCGTTAATAACCGTGAAGCCTGCAGCCGACTTTACAACTTCTTGTCTGCCGCTTTCACCTTCAGCTTTTGTAAGTGCGCAAGTCACTTCATGAAGCGTCATGCCGCACGCTAGGCCAACAGCGGCAGCACTACACGCGTTCGATACATTATGAAGACCCATCAGATCTAAAGTGCAAGAAATTTTGCTTTCGCTGTCATCTTGTGCCTGAGAAAAACCGCAGGCGCAAAGCATAAACGACGGACATCCTGCGCTATCAAGCGAAATATCTTCAGCCCACACAGCAATGGTTTGCGAGTTTGTTTGCTTAAGCCCCGCAATTCGTTTTGCTGCTTCAACTGAACCATCGAAGTAGACAGGAATTACGCCGCGCTCGCGCAGTTTTCCAAAATTTATGAGTTTATCTGCCATATCGTCAGCGGCGTTCACAAAAGCATAGCCACCTTGCTTGATAGCACAGAATAGTTCGGCCTTTGCCCGTGCGATATTTTCACGGCTTCCCAACAGCTCAATATGGCTTTCGCCAACGTTTGAGACAAGACCCCAGTCAGGACAGACGAATTCGCAAAGTTCTTCGATTTGTCCGAGGCCACGCATGCCCATTTCAACGATGACATTTTCAGTTTTAGCATCGGCAGAAAGCACGGTTGCCGGAACGCCAAGTTCGTTATTCTGATTGCCCTTAGTCGCAGCAACGCTTCCAGCGGCAGCCAGAACGTCACGCACAAGGTTTTTCGTAGTGGTTTTGCCTGTTGAACCAGTAATGCCAATAACGCGTCCAGAAAGCTTGGTGCGCCATGCGCGCGCAAGGTCTGTTACAGCCTGTGCAGTATCGTCTACTTGCACCACAGCAGACCCTGTTGCATCAATGAAAGCCATATCTTTGGGATCTAAAGCCTTAGAAACCAAAACACATGCTGCGCCATTAGCTACCGCGTTTGTGCAAAACGTATGTCCATCAACGCGCTCACCTGGCAGCGCTACATACAGCGCACCAGATTTCACATCACGAGAATCCCAGGTTAACGAAGTAACTTCGGCAGTACAATCAGGCTTTGCAAACAGTTGGCCTGAAGTTTCCTGCGCAACTTCTTGTACAGAAAAACGC
This sequence comes from Senegalimassilia sp., assembly GCA_963619015.1. Lineage (GTDB taxonomy): Bacteria > Actinomycetota > Coriobacteriia > Coriobacteriales > Eggerthellaceae > Senegalimassilia. The sequence goes on from CAVEUW010000029.1 coordinate 10,443, forward strand.
ATGGTTATTTCGCTTCCCCGCCTTCACCAAACGCACGCTCAAGCTCTTCACGAGCAACGATGCGGTCGTCAAATGAGAGAACCTCAGAGCCCACTAATTGATAGTCTTCGTGGCCTTTACCAGCGATCAAAATTGAATCACCTGATTTAGCCTGCGAAATTGCAAGCGCAATAGCACTTCTGCGATCGGCTTCAACGTCATAACGGCCGGCGCCTTCGCCCATTCCCGCAACAATGTCTTCAATGATTGCATCTGGGTCTTCAGTGCGAGGATTGTCGGAAGTAACAACAGCATGATCAGCCGCAAGCGCCGCTTGTCCCATGATGGGGCGCTTCGAAGCATCGCGATCGCCACCGCAGCCAAACACGCAGATAGTGCGACCAGGGGTAAGTGCCATGATAGAGCTAAGCGCCTTTTCAAGCGCGTCGGGAGTATGCGCATAGTCTACGAAAACCGAAACGCCGCCGTCAGCTGCTGCATGCACACGCTCGAGACGGCCCGGGATTTGCGGCGCCTCAGAAAGCGCAGTAACAATGGTTTCGACCGGAATACCAAGCTGAATACCAATACCGAAGGCGCACATAACGTTTTCGACATTGAACTTGCCAACCAATGGGTAATCAAATGAATAGTATTCACCGCGAACATTAAACGTAACTGACGTATGCGTCGGGAAGTACTCGACTTCCTTCGGATGAATTTGCGCCGAACGCTCAAACCCGGTTGTGATTACGTTATCGCCCGCCTCTGAACAGCGACGTAGCAGTTCTCGGCCCCACTTGTCATCAATGCAGATGACACGGCGCGCGGGATAATCTTTCCCGAACAGCAGCGCTTTCGCCTCAAAATAGGCCTCAAAAGTATGGTGGTAATCCAAGTGGTCTTGCGTGAGGTTAGAAAACGCAGTAACGGCGAACTGCGACCCATAGGTGCGCTTCAGGTCAAGCGCGTGGCTTGATACCTCCATAGACACAACGTCACAATGAGCCTCAGCCATGCGAGAAAGCAGCGCCTGCAAGTCAGGCGATTCAGGCGTGGTGCGGCTTGACTTCTCACGCGTATCACCAATGATGGTGCCAACTGTGCCAATAACCCCCGTGCGCTTACCTGCAGCACGAGCGATATTGTCAACCAAATAGGTAGTAGTAGTTTTACCGTTGGTGCCGGTAATACCAACAAGCTGCAGCTTCTCAGACGGATTGTTGTAGAAGCGGGCTGAAATTTCAGCCATGGCCTTGCGGGTATCTGGCACAACAACCTCTGTTACGTCGGTTGCATCAGCCAAATAAACCTTGCGCTCAACCACCAGTACACGCGCGCCGCGATTAATAGCGTCTTGTGCGTAAGTATGGCCATCTGACTTCAGGCCAACAATACAAAAGAAAGCGTCGCCGGGGTTTACGGCGTCGCTTCGATACGCAATTCCTGACACCTCTTCGGCTTCATTGCCGATGATGGTGCCTTCCATTCCCTCAAAAAGCTCAGCGCAGGATTTTCCCATACGGATACCTCACTCAGACGTAATCTTAAATCGGTCTATTGCCGCTGTCATTATATCCTTAAATATCGGGGTAACCACACCGTCCCCAGGAACCTCATTTGCACCAACAAAGCACACCAGTTTGCTTGAACTATCTGCAATGAAACCGGTAAACGCCAAGTTGTACACACCTTCACGATAACCGCCATTCTCTTCATCATAAATTTCAGCGGTTGAAGTCTTGCCAGCAACGTTATAACCATCAATTGCAGCCTGCGTACCAGTACCATCAGTTACAACGGTTTTAAGCATCGACTGCATATCCGAAATTGCACTGTCGTTTTCAATAACTTTTGTCGTTTCATAGGTGGCCACTTCGCCAGACTGCGGCTTCGAAACAAGGAAATGAGGCGTGCATTCCACTCCATTGTTAACAATAGCGCCATAAAAACGAACCATCTGCAAAGGCGTTACTGAAATGCCCTGGCCAAACGAAACGTTATAAGCCTGCACTGCCGACCAACTGTCGAAATCGGTCAGCATACCAAGCGCGTCAGTTCCCTCTTCGCCTTCGCCAGGGAAGTCAACTCCTGTCCTTGTGTGCAGGTTATACGTGAGAATGTGGTCGTAAAGCTGCCTAAAACCCATCTTCTCGGTTGCAAGCGATATACCTACGTTAGACGACTGGTCAAGAATATCTCGCAAAGAATAGGTTGCATCTCCGCGCTCATGTGCGTCAGAAATAGTGTAGCCATCTGCAGTAATAGATGCAGGACAGAAAAGTTCTGTATCAGGGGTCATTGTCCCGGTTTCAAGAATTGCCATAGCAGAAACCGATTTAAAAATAGATCCTGGTTCAAACAAATTTGAGACCGGCTTAAGTGAGGTTGCGCCATCTTTTACCTCAGTTCGGTCAGCAGGGTTGAAGAGCGGCAACGATGCTGCAGCGTATATTTCGCCCGTTTCGCCGTCCATAACAACGCTTGAACCTTCAGAAACACCCATGCTAGCACAGCCACTGGTAAGGCTTTCTTCAACTTGCCGCTGCAATTCAATATCAATGGATACAACAATATCTTGGCCGTCAACAGCATCTACATGCTCATATTCGGCGCTGGGAATACGTTGCCCCGAGCGGCCGTATTCGGCTTTTTCATACCCAGGGGTACCCGATAGAATATCGTCATACTGCGCTTCAAGTCCGCACATTCCGTAGTAATACTCACGGTTGTTTTCTTCATCAACACCAATGTTGCATGCGCCTACAATTTGGCCACCTATCTGGCCATTCGGATATTCTCGACGACTTTCGGTAACAAAATGAATGCCAGACGCCACTGTCTCGGCTTCTTCGCCGGAATTTTCAGCTTTCGCATCGGCTTTCTCTTGTGCTTCGGCAACGCGTTGCGTCGCAAGTTCAGACAGCTTATCGCCAACTTCTGTATCGGCTTTGCGCTTAATGACGGAATACAACGTATTTGAAGCCGTGACCTTTTCAAGATAGTCTTTAGCTTCGCCGCCTAAGACTTCAGCAAGTAGCTGCGCAGTCATATTTGGGTCAGTTACTTCGCTTGGGTCAACGTAAATAGTTGTAGCATCAACGCTTGTCGCCAATACAACACCATTGCGGTCGTAAATAGTTCCACGACGAGGCTCGATTGTAATTGAGGAAGTTCGCTGCGACAGAGCAGCTTCTGAAAGCCAGCCAGCATCAATCACTTGAAGCCTAATGAGCTGGACAAAGTAAATTAAACAAACGATGGCGAAAAAGGCAAGGATAACAAAGAATCGATTTCCGGATGAAGCGGAGGCATGTGACCCAGTATTACCTGAGTCACCCCTTCGTGACGAAGCCCTTCTACCAGAGCGAGAGTTACCAGATTCGCTAAAGTTTGCACTTCTTGACGAATTGTAATTGGTCGATTGCGAGTTAGCACGGCTTGCGCGTGAAGCTTTCGCAGACGAAGAAAATAAAGTATCGCGCCTGGCATTTCGCGAGGCGCGAGAAGATGAGCTATGAGATGCAGAAGCATTACTCGCGCGTGAACTGCGCGAGTTGCGCCTTGAGCTCGCCATAGGGCTACTCCCCACTTGTGGCGACGTTTACGCTACGCGAAAGAGAAAGCGAGCCAGCTTCGTCAGTAACAACAACGTCTGCCGGCATGGTAATAGTTTCAGATTCTACCGGAGCAGACATACCTAATGCTTCAGCTTGTTGCCGTACACGCGTCGGGTTTGAAAGCAGTGATTCGGTAACTTCCAAGGAAGTGCCTTCGCTGCGAGCTTCGTCGATTTGAGAAGAGATTGCCTGAGCCTGCATTGATGTTTTCACGGTAGCCGCTGAAATATAGAGGTTAGCCACCGCAATTGCAGCAAAAACCAGCATTGCAGAAATGACAACTTTAAGAACAAGACCAGGGGTGACAGTTTGAGGCGCAGAAGAGGTACGGCCGCCTGGAACAACGCTGATGCGTTCACGAGTCGGGCGCTCTTGCACTCGCTCAGGATACATTGCATATGCCGGCTGCGCGCTCATCTTTCACCTCCTTGCCTTTCTTATCTTTCTTTAAAAACGCGCGCTGCTTATGCCAGCTTGAAGCTGTTAGAGCTTTTCGCAAACACGCAGTTTGGCGCTTCGGGCACGCGGATTGCGTGCAATTTCTTCCGCGGTAGGAACCACGGGTTTACGCGTTATGACTTTGACTATCGGCTCTTTACCGCAGACGCACATAGGTAAATCGGGCGGGCAGGTGCAACGATTTGCAAAACTGGCGAACATGTCTTTGACAATGCGATCTTCCAGCGAGTGGTAGCTAATGACGCAAATTCTCCCGCCAGGGTTAGCCCAACGAATTGCAGATTCTAAACCGCGTTTCAGCACGTCAAGTTCACCATTTACTTCAATTCGCAGCGCCTGGAACGTCCGCTTTGCAGGATGTCCTCCCGCACGACGGGCGCTGGCCGGAATTGCAGCTTTGATAACTTCAACGAGCTGAGCGCTTGTTTCGAGCGGGGCTTTTTCGCGCGCACGAACAATGAACTCCGCGATGCGACTCGCCCACTTCTCGTCTGAATAAGATCGGATGATCCGGGTGAGGTCTGCTGCGTTATAGGTGTTGACGACCTCTGCTGCGGTTAAAGTGTTTTTGCCCGGGTCCATCCTCATGTCTAGCGGCCCGTCCTCTTTGAAGGAGAACCCGCGAGATGGCGTGTCTATCTGCACGGACGAAACTCCGATGTCGAACAAAAAAGCGTCCGCACCGGGAACCTGCGCTTCAAGAAGCGCCTCGTCCATGTTTCCGAAGTTGTTGCGTATAAGCGCCAGGCGCGGACGCATGTCATCTGGCAACGTCCCGAGTTTAGATTTGGCTGCGGCAAGCGCAACCTCATCTTGATCGATGCCAACGAGCGTGCCTCCGCGTCCTATGCGCTTTGCTGCTTCGAAAGAATGCCCTGCTCCGCCGAGCGTTGCGTCCACGAATGTGTGCTGTGTTTTAAGTTGTAGATATTCGAGACACTCGGGGAGCAGGACCGGTATATGCCGATATTCGCTTGTCATGTACACTCACGCCTACTTTGACTTGTCGTAGAAGATCGAAAGATCGATCGCCGCGATACTGTCGTTGTAGCGCTTCGCGCCCCAAATCTCAAAACGACCCTTACTGCCAACAATGACGACATCTTTGTCAATATCAGCTGCTTCTCGTGCTTCAGATGGAAGCATGATACGGCCAGACTTATCGACCTCAACGTCTTTCGCCATTGACTTTAAGCGGAGCATCAGGCCTAAGTGCAGCTCGTTCGTTTCGTCGAAACCGCCAAACCTTTTATCAAACAGTTCGTTGATCCAAGCTTCGTAATCGGCGTTCTCGAAAACGTACAGGCACTTGCCCTTCAATTCCTGGGCGATAACGAGATTAGGTGAGAGCACCTTGCGGAATTTCGCAGGGAGTGAGACACGGCCTTTCGCGTCAACCTTGAAGTTATACGCACCATTAAGGTTTACCGGAATTCGCGGCGCACCAGAATTAAGCGCAGCCTGCCCAGCGGCTTGGCTCGCTTGATTGCGTACTCCCTCCATGTCAACTTGCTGTGTCATCCAATCCTTTCGAAACCCTGCAGTGGCTCCTTGGTTTGATATTTTATCCCACTTCATCCCACCTCGCAAACATTTTGCCCCATTTTCAGGTTATTTTGCCTGTTTGCGAGGGTGATTTGAAAGTAGATAGTTTGATAAAACACAATATGTTGTGTTTAGTTAGCTGGGTTTCATCTAGATACAGCGGAATAAATTTGTGGGGCATTGTGGGGGGATTGTGATGACAGCAAAACGCAATTCAACTTATGCTTGAAACAGATATACAAAACAAGCGATTATCAGGGAGTTTTGATCCTTATGGATGCTAAAAAATGCGCGAAAAGACTCACATGCAGTCGTTGGCCGCTACGGCGAAAAGCTCCCAACAATACAGGGAGTACCATAGCGGATACTCAAACAACACTATGTGGGGCAAAGTGGATGATGCTGACCAATAGAAGTTCAACTAGACACAAAAGGCTTACGCCCGCGGGTGTGCCTGCAAATATTCTTCGCGAATGAGACTGCGATCAACATGCGTATAAATTTGCGTAGTGGAAATGTCTGAGTGGCCCAAAATGTCTTGAATCACTCGCAGGTCAGCGCCACCTTCAAGCATATGCGTGGCAAAAGAATGGCGCAGGGTATGTGGGTGCAAATTCTTTACACCAATAGTCAGACCAGCAGCAGCAACGATACGAAATACACTTTGGCGAGTAAGACGGCCCCCTCGCGTGTTTAAAAACACAGCATCGGTTGGCTTTGAGTACGGTTTGACCAATTCGCTTCTCCCCTGTTCAAGATATGCGGAAAGCGCACGAGTTGCCGCACCTGAAATGGGAGAAATTCGTTGTTTGTCGCCCTTGCCAATAACGCGAATGTACCCTTCGTCAAGCAGCACATCGCCAAGATTTAAGCCACACAATTCACTTACGCGCAGGCCGCAACCATACAGCACCTCTAGTATGGCCCGATTTCGAAGATCGGATGGCTCGGCGCCATCAAGCGCTTCAAGCATGTCGCAAATTTGCTGAATAGAAAGAACGTCGGGCAAACGCTCAGGTGTTTTTGGAAGCGGCAACGAGCCTGCTGGGTTTGCATCGGTATACCCTTCAGCAACACAAAACCGGTGAAAACCTTTCACCGCTGAGATACGACGGCTAATGGTAGAAGCTGCAAAGTTTTCGTTGAACAGGAACGATTCGTACTCAACGATAAGCTCACGCGTCACTTCGGAAAGATTAAATACTTCCTTTTCAGCAAGGAAGTCGCGATAGCGCTCAAGGTCTGCTTCGTAGGCTTCAATCGTGCGTTCGCTTGAACCCTTTTCAATGCGAAGGTAGGCAATGTACTCGTAGGTCAAGTCAATAAGATCATCGCTGTCAATAATGTCACCCACAAATGCCTCCTCTCGCTCGTTTGTTTAACCATGACGGCATTCTAACCGCCCATGAATGCTTCTACACCTATATAGTAGCGCACAAAAATGCCGCCCGCGCAAAACGGACGGCATTTCAACAAGCCTATTACCTTCACTTACACCGATTTACACCAGTATCTTCAAAGGCGCCTATGCATCACAAAAGCAACGGCACACCAACAAATCGCAGATATGCTTACGCTTCGTGGTGCGTAATTGCAGCCGCTACAAATTCGCGGAACAGCGGGTGTGGGCGCGTTGGACGGCTTTTAAACTCAGGATGGCCTTGACTTGCAACAAACCAGGGATGGCTTGGAATCTCGACCATTTCAACAAGGCGCTCGTCAGGCGACAAGCCAGAGATAACCAAGCCAGCATCAACCAAACGATCACGGAAGGCGTTATTGACCTCGTAGCGATGGCGGTGGCGCTCGTAAATGACCTCTTCGCCATAAGCCTCGTATGCCTTCGATTCCGACAAAACTTTGCAAGGGTAAGCGCCAAGGCGCATGGTACCGCCCTTATCTTCAATATCTTCCTGCTCGGGCATAAGGTCGATAACCGGATAATCAGCGGTTTCATCAAATTCTGCAGATGTTGCGCCAGGCATATTAGCGACATCGCGTGCATATTCACAAACCGCCGCCTGCATACCAAGACAGATTCCCAAGAAAGGAACGTTGTGAGTACGGGCATAGCGAACAGCGCAAATTTTGCCTTCGAAAGCACGTTGGCCAAAACCACCCGGCACAAGCACGCCGTCCATCTTGCCAAGTACCTCGTCAACATTGGAATCGTTGAGTTCTTCGCCATCAATAAGATGCACGTTTGCATTGCAATTGTTATGTACGCCAGCGTGATATAAAGCTTCAATGACCGAAAGATACGCATCAGGCAGGCTCACATACTTACCAACCACTGCGATATCGACATTCTTTTCGCAATGCGCTGCAGCATCAAGGAAGCTGCGTAACGGCGTTAGGTCAATTTCGTTTTCCGACAACCCTAAACGAGCGAGCACCTTGGTATCAAACTGCTGGTCGAACAGGCCAAACGGCACCTCATAAATAGAAGGACTATCGGTACAAGCTAAAACCTCTTCAGGCGCTACATCGCAAAACAACGCAATCTTTTCGCGAACCTTGTCGGTGATCTCGTGATCAGATCGGCACACAATAAAGTCAGGCTGAACGCCAATAGAGCGAAGTTCCTTCACCGAATGCTGCGTCGGCTTCGTTTTAACCTCATGCGCTGCAGCGATGTAGGGCACCAGCGTTACATGAATAAACAGCACATCCCCGGCTGGCTTTTCCTTTTTGAACTGACGAGCAGCTTCAATAAAAGGTTGTGATTCGATATCGCCAATAGTGCCGCCGATTTCGGAAATAACAATGTCAGCGCCAGACTGTTCGGCAATACGGCGAAGGCGTTCTTTAATAGCCTCGGTCACATGGGGAATAACCTGCACGGTACCACCAAGAAAGTCACCACGACGTTCGCGGGCAATAAGGCTTTGATAGATAGAGCCCTGCGTGAAATTAGATTCGCGTGAAAGGTTTTCATCAATAAAGCGCTCATAGTGGCCAAGGTCTAAGTCGCCCTCGTGCCCATCGTCGGTAACAAAAACCTCGCCATGCTGAAAGGGACTCATGGTGCCTGGGTCAACATTGAGATACGGATCCATTTTCTGCATGGTCACCTTATAACCACGAGCCTTAAGCAAATGGCCCAAAGATGCTGCAGTAATACCTTTTCCAAGGGAAGATACGACGCCGCCAGTAACAAAAATGTGTTTGGTCATGGTTCTCCTTCGCTGCGAGTATTGATGGTTTGCAGTGGCAAAAACCGGACCGAGGCGTGCTTTAAACCTGGACGTTTCAAGCGCTCGAACCGGCACTTCATACGTTGTTTAATTCTACGCCCGCAAACTTCGTGATGACATTGATTGGATAGCGTTTTAACAGACTGGAAACAGGACTTAATGCCGTATACTTATGCGGTTGCAAAAATGCCGCGGGAGCGCTCTCGCCGCACAGTTCAGAAACTTCTTCGGGAAGGAGCCCGCCTTATGCGCATCGGGTTTGACAACGACAAGTATTTATCCCTGCAGGCAGAGCATATCCGCGAACGAATCAATCAGTTTGGCGGCAAGCTTTACCTGGAATTTGGCGGCAAGCTTTTTGACGACTACCATGCTTCACGCGTACTGCCCGGCTTTCAGCCTGACAGCAAGATTCGCATGCTCCAGCAAATGGCAGACGATGTAGAAATTATTGTTGCGATTTGCGCAAACGATATTGAGAAGAACAAGATTCGCGGCGATTTAGGCATCACTTACGACGAAGACGTGCTGCGTCTGTTAGATATCTTCCGCTCGATGGGCTTTGCAACCGCAGGTGTTGTTATCACACGCTACGAAAACCAACCCTCGGCGGTTGCCTTCCGCCATCGCCTTGATAGCTTGGGCATTAAAAGCTACCTGCACTACCCCATTGCCGGCTACCCGTATGACACAGCGCGCATCGTGTCTGCAGAGGGCTACGGCAAAAACGAATTCGTCGAAACCACCAAGCCCCTCGTTGTAGTAACTGCTCCCGGCCCTGGCTCGGGCAAAATGGCAACATGCCTCTCGCAGCTATACAACGAACATGAGCGTGGCGTACAGGCAGGTTACGCAAAGTATGAAACCTTCCCCATTTGGAATTTACCGCTGAAACACCCGGTCAATATCGCCTACGAGGCCGCAACGGTTGACTTAGACGACGCAAACTGCATTGATCCTTTCCACTTGGAAGCTCACGGAGAGACTACTGTCAACTACAACCGCGACGTTGAGATTTTCCCCGTACTGAAGGCAATGATGGAGCGCATCCTTGGCGAAAGCCCCTATCAGTCACCCACCGATATGGGCGTAAATATGGCTGGCTTTGGCATTGTTGATGATGACGCATGCCAAGATGCCGCAAAGATGGAAATTGTGCGCCGCTACTTCACCGCTGCTGAAGATGCTCGCCGCACGGGTATTCACCAGGAATATGTTGAAAAGCTTGAACTGCTGATGAACCAAGCCGGCGTTGACGCAAGCTATTCACCGGCGCGTTCGGCTGCGCTGCTGAAAGAAGAAGCAACTGGCGGCCCGGCAGGTGCAATGGTGCTGCCGGATGGCCGTGTGGTTACCGGCAAAACATCGGATTTGCTTGGCGCTGCATCTTCGCTTTTGATGAACGCGCTAAAGGGCGTTGCGGGCGTCGATGAGGATCTATTTGTGCTATCAGACGAGGTCATCGAACCGATTTGCAATCTGAAAACCGGCACGCTGCACTCACAGAACCCGCGCCTGCATTCCGACGAAACACTGCTTGCGCTTTCGGTTTCAAGCGCAACCGATCCGCTTGCTGCAAAAATGATTGAAAACGCCGGCAAACTTCGTGGTTGCGACGCATTCTTCAGTGTAATTTTGGGCCCAGCCGACGAAAAGCTGTATCGCACGCTTGGCATCAACGTTTGTTGCGAGCCGAAGTACGAACAACGCCGTTACTTCCATCGCTAAGCAGCGCTGCGCAGGCGGCCCCACACCGAAAGCAAAGGCCTCGCATTTAGAGCGAGGCCTTATTTATCTGCCGCTATCTGTAGCTAAAAATAAAACGAACCGTAGTGGCGAACGAACCGTAATGTACGAACCGTAGTGAACGAGCCATAGCGACCTTTAAAAGAACACCTTCGCCGCGCGCGGATAAAACCCTTCGTCGTGATAGTGCAAAAGCGTGGTAGGAGCTTCACCGCGACGCACATAAAGTTGCTTGAGTGGCGCCTCAAGCTCAACGGGTTCACCATCAACAAATAAAGTAGGGTCACGTCCTTCGGTATTGCGCTCAAGGTTCATTTCCACCACATCGGAAGGCCCGGTGACAATCGCGCGTGAATGAAGTGTGTGCGGAGCTATGGGCACGGCAACAAGACCATTAAAGCCCGGCGCCACAAGCGGACCACCTGCAGAAAGCGCATAGGCGGTAGAACCCGTAGCGCTTGCAACCACCAAGCCGTCTCCGCGCATATCGGCTAACACAGAGCCAGAAACTCCCAGATCAAACTCAATAATACGCCCATTTGCGCCACGGGTGACAGCAACTTCATTCATAGCGAAATAATGCTTGCATTGAGGCTTGTCGCTTACGCCTTCGTCATCTAAAAATGGATCCGCTTCGCCTTCACAAACCGTGATGATTTCCAGATTGGTGCGCTTGTCTTCGATGCATTCGCCAGCAAGTGCGGCGCCAAGCGGTTCAAGCACGCCTTCATCAGAGACATTGGTGAGAAAGCCCAGCGTGCCGTAGTTGATTCCTAGAATAGGAATATTGCGGTATTCAATTTGGCGGGCAGTGCGCAAAAGCGTGCCATCTCCGCCAAGGGCAATAGCCAATTCAATACCCGCTTCAATCACACCGACAAGTTCGGGGCGCGGGTCGGCGCCAGCCAAATCGCTCGAATCGGCAATGGTGTATTCAATTCCTTGGGTGTTCAGGTACGTTGCAAGCAATAATGACGCTTCAATTGCCTGAGAGTTGGAGTTGTTGCGCACGATAAGAATGTGCATGCAGGGCCTCTTTCCGGGTTTGCTATGATGAACCATTATACCTGCATCACGAGAAAGCTTGTTCTTTTATGTCCGATAAGTCGGCTAATACTTCCGCGAGCGTCGGCTCGTCCGCTGCGCTCATTAGCATTTGCACTATCATTTCGCGAATCACCGGATTTGCGCGCACATGGGCAATGGCCTTCGCGCTTGGTTCAACCCTGCTTTCAAGCTCCTACCAGGTGGCCAATAACTTACCTAATCAGCTTTATGAACTGGTATGTGGCGGCATGATTGTCACGGCCTTTTTACCGGTTTACGTTTCAGTAAAGAAAAAGCTTGGACAGAAGGCTGGCAACGATTACGCGTCAAACTTGCTCACTCTTGTGGTTATCCTGCTAGGCGCCGTTTCGGTGCTATGCATGCTATTTCCATCTGCGGTTATTTATACGCAGTCGTTCTATTCCGATCAGTCGCAAATGTCTACATCGGTATTCTTCTTCCAGTTCTTCGCTATACAAGTAGTGTTTTATGGCTGTTCAGCCATTGTGTCGGGGCTGCTGAATGCAAGCCGTGACTACCTTTGGTCATCTATTGCACCTGTGGCAAATAACGTCATAGTCATTGCGACGTTTTTAGCCTATGCACTGGTAGCCCCCTCAAACCCTGAACTGGCTCTGTATATTATTGCTATAGGCAACCCAGCTGGCGTTATCGTGCAAATGGCAATTCAGCTGCCAGCACTGCGTCGTAATGGCATTCGTATTCGCCCGCGCGTGAATTTGCGCGACCCTGCCTTGCGTGAAACCTTAAGCATTGGTGTGCCGGCGGTTATTGTTATGCTGTGCTCGTTTGTGGTGGTGTCGGTGCAGAACGCTGCGTCATACAACTTTGCTGACAACGGGCCGTCTATTCTTGCATATTCGCGTTTGTGGTTCACGTTGCCTTATTCCTTCTTGGCAGTGCCCATTACCACAGCCATGTTTACCGAGCTTTCGGACATGCAAGCCGAAGGCAATATGGAAGGCGTAAAGCGCGGTATTGTAAGCGGCACAAACCAAATCCTATTCTTTATGATTCCCTTTGCCATGTATTTGGTTGTCTTCAGCTTGCCGCTTGTGACCCTGTATCATGCTGGCGCATTCACCATGGAGCACGTGGAATCAATTGCGGCTTATCTGGCAACATGGGCTGTTGCGCTACCACTGTATGGCGTAAACACATATTTGCAGAAAACATTTTCGAGCTTGCGCCGCATGGGCACATTTGCCGCGGTTAATGTACTGGCGTCGGCTGTGCAAATCATTTTGACCATGCAGGCAGCTTCACATGCAGACGTAATGCCGATTGAGTCAGTAGCGGTTGCCGAAACGTTTTTCTACTTGGTTTCCGACTTATGCCTGTTCTTGTACTTAAGGCGATCACTTGGCCCGTTCGGTTTAAGTTCTGTTG
>CAVEUW010000030.1:0-10916 GCA_963619015.1 Senegalimassilia sp.
AACAAAAAAGCCCGGGAGGCCCGGGCTGTAAATCTTCAGTGGCGGAGAAGTAGGGATTCGAACCCTAGATACGCTTGTGGCGTATACTCACTTAGCAGGCGAGCACCTTCGGCCTCTCGGTCACTTCTCCACGCTATAATAGGTGCGGTTTGCTATGATACCGTGACCGACTGAAACTTGCAAGGAGCTTTTTGCGTGCAAAAAATGAACTCACATACAAGGGCCCTGCCTTTTGTTTTTGCTCTGATTGCTGCCGTGTTTGCTCTTGTTCTGACGCTTACGTGCGCCCCTTCCCAAGCTTTCGCCAAATCGTACTCCATCCCAAGTGTCGACATTCGCGCTCAACTGGAAACAGATGGTTCTCTGCATGTAGTCGAGCAGCGTCAGCTTAGCTTTGATGGTGAATACTCGCAGGTGAAGTGGTCGTTCAGTCAGCTTCCAGAGATTGCAAGTATTACGGTTAACAGTGTTCGTGTGGTGAAATTAAGCGATGAGGGCAACCCAACAGGAGAAACTAGCATACTGCCTTCAGTTCCTTTTGACTTGAAGTGGCGCGATGGTGAAGATGCTGGCCCGGGATCAGGTTGTTATTCGCTAGATGACCCAGCAAATTCCGTATATGTGTACTTCCAAGAAGCCCCAACTAATGTGGTTGTCGAACTCGATTACACCATCGAAAACATGGCTCAGGCCTACGACGATAAGTCAGAAATTTACTGGCAGTATCTTTCTGACTGGGGTGTTACGGCGCAAAATGTTTCGTGCACACTCGAACTCCCTGTTCCAAAAGGAACCACCGTATCCGCTGGTGATAATGTGTATGCGTGGGGTCATGGGCCTGCTGGTGGCACTGTTGAGGTGAACAATGACGGCTCAGTTGTGGCTAAAGTCGACACGGTAAAGTCGGGCGAATATGCAGAGTTGCGTGTACTTGTGCCAACTACTTGGCTGACGAATTTGACTGCTAAAGCAAAGAAAGCGCATTCCGGCGAGCTGAGAACTGATACGGTTGTAAAAGAAGAAAAAACCTGGTCAGATTCTTCTGGGCAAAACCAAATTTCAAGTTTGGTGGTCTCGGCTGTGTATGCAGCAATTGCTGTGCTGCTATTGTTTGTTACTGTCATTTTGTATTTCCGCTACGGCAAGGAATATGAGCCTGATTTTAAAGACGATTACTTCCGCGATAATCCGGCGCCAAGTTTGCATCCTGCAGTGGTGGGCCGTTTATGGCGCTGGAACTGCAAGACAAACAAAGACGTGGCTGCGGCAATTGTTCACCTTATGCAGACGGGTCAAATTCGCATAGAGCCAGGTTCTTATGAGGTGCCGCGTGCTGAGTCTTCCAAGGAAGCCAAGCCCGCCACAACCGCGGTGAGCGACTACTGCATTACTAAACTGACCTGCGACAATAAATCTGTCGACCAAGCGCATGCCGGCCTTATAAAGGCTGATTCTGTGGATGCGGCAACCTTGCACCTGTTGTTCGATGTCATAGCAGGGGGTCGCGATGCATTGTGGCTTTCTTCGGTTGTTAAGTTTGGCGAAGACAACCCGCAGGAGATGCTTGCTGCTTTGAAGGCTTGGCAAAATACACTTACTGACCAGGTGAAAAAGCAAGAGCTTTTTGAGCCGGCGGGCAAAAAGATCTCAAAGCCCTTGTTTGTAATTGCTGCTGTGCTTGCGCTGGGTGCGATTGTTTCCTTTATTTCTGCAAGAAACCTGGCTATGCTTGTGTTTGGCCTGCTTATTGCAGTGTTGTTAGCATTGTTCGCCAATGCAATGCCAAGGCGCACGCATACCGGAAACAATATTGTTGCGCGTTGCAAGGCTCTGCGTAATTGGTTGTGCGACTTTGGAAAACTTGATGAAAGTGTCTTGTCTGATACGCAGACTTGGAACATGCTCATGCTATACGCTTGTCAGTTCGATGTTGATAAGGAAGCCTTGCGACATTTGACTGCTAAGCAGCCCGATTTGGCATGTTTGGAGAATTTGGCCAACGTATACGGTTCGCTAAGATGCGCATTTGATGCTTGCGCGGGTAAAGCCTCGTCGGCTGCCCAAGCATGGCGTGCTACCAGTGGCGATTTCGGTGGCGAAAATGTCTCTGCCTAAAGGGCTTACCCAGAAAGAGCTGTCCCCCACTTTCTACAAAGTTGCAATAGTTCTTTCAACGGTTATCTGGGGCTATGCATTTGTTGGCATGAAGGAAATGACCCAAATTCTGCCGCCTTCGTGGCTTTTGGGTATTCGCTTTCTTATCGCTGGCGCTGTACTCTGCTTCATTATCCGAAAGCGTATCGCGCGATTTATTTCCCGCAAGGTAGTTCTTATGGGTATTGCGCTTGCCTTGGCTGATTTTTCGGCATTCTGGACGCAAACGGTTGGACTTTTAACCACGACGCCGGGCATCAACGCGTTTCTGACTGCAACGTATTGCGTAATTGTCCCCTTCATGTGGTGGATTATTGCGCGCCGTCGTCCCTCGGTTTTCAATATTCTAGCTGCGGTTATCGCGCTTGTTGGCATATGGTTTGTTTCGGGAAGTTCCGGCGGCCTTACCCTTGGTTTCGGCGAAGGAATGACCCTTATTTGTGCGGTGCTGTTCGCCTTGCATATTGTGTTGGTGTCGAAGTTTTCGCGTACGGCCGACGCACTTACTATGACAGCTGTTCAGTTTCTTGCGGAAGGAGTCTTCGGCATTATCCTTGGCGCAACCACCGAAACCTTCCCCGGCTTTGGCGTGTTTACAGTGGGCTCTGTGGCGCAACTGCTGTTTCTGGCGATTTTTGCAACCGTCATCGCTTTCGGTGTACAAAATGTTTCGCTGGCTCATGTTCCGCCTGCTCAAGTGTCGCTTTTCTTGAGTTTGGAATCGGTGTTTGGCGTGATTTTTGGCGTTCTGATTTGTGGTGATCAGCTAACGGCGCGATTGCTGCTTGGCTTCGCTTTGATTTTCGTCGCTATTTTGATTAGCGAACTGTTACCGCTTAAGAAGAACAATGTTACAAGTGAGGCCGCTGGCGCCGAGCGGTGATACAATCCCTGCGTAACGACCGCTGTGCAGCTTGGAAGGTTGCTGTTTTAGCAGGCAGACTAGCATGAGGCAGCTACTAACGCGAGGTCGCTGCTAATGCGAAGCCGCTGCTAATGCGAAGCCATCATTAGCGTGAGGTCGTAATTAACGAGAGGTCGCCATCAAACCGCCCTGGAAGGAAAATCATGGCTGAAAAAAATAACGTGGTGTTAATTGGTATGCCGGGTTCTGGCAAATCAACTTTAGGCATCGTGCTGGCGAAGATTATCAACAAGGATTTTGTTGATGCTGACATTGTGATTCAGAACCAGTGCGACAAGACGTTGCAGAAGATTATTGACGCCTGTGGCCCAGAAGGGTTTATCCAGGTGGAGAACCAAATTTTAAGCGAGCTTAACGCCGATAACACCGTGATTGCAACCGGCGGCTCGGCGGTGTATTCCGACGAAGCTATGGCGCATCTGACAGAAATTGGCACCGTTGTGTACCTGAAGATTAACTATGAGTCGTTGACTACTCGCTTGTCTGACTTGCAGGCGCGCGGCGTGGTGCTTAAGGGCGGTATTGGCATGAGCCTGCGCGAACTGTATGACGAGCGCCTGCCGCTGTACGAGAAGTTTGCGGAAATCACCGTTGATGTGAACGATTTGACTATCACCGCAGCGGCCCGCAAGGTTGCAGATGCATTGGTGCAAGCTGGCGCCGTGGAAGCCTCGGTGTTGTAGGAACTTCTGTTTCGCGCGCCTGCGGTGTTGCCGGGGATGTAGCGCTGCGGGCCTGCGGTGCTGTAGGAATTTCCGTTTCGCGGGCCTGCGGTGTTGCCGGGGATGTAGCGCCGTGGAAGCCTCAGTGTTGTCGGGCCTTGGGCGTTGCTGGCCTGTGGCTTCGCGCAAATATTTCGACACTATACCCCTACTATAAAGGCCGCCCTGCTTCCCTATCTGGGGAAACAAGGCGGCCTTGTTGGTGCCCTATGCGTCGAGTAATTGGCTAGCTACATGTCGGGCGCTTGGGTTATGTGTCGGGCGCCTTCGCCCTGCGCGCCGGCTTTTGCCTTACGCGAGCACTTTTGTCTTATGCGCCAAGCGATTCAGTCAGATTGTCGATCGGCGGTACCGCAGCATTATCGGCGTGCGGTTCCATCTTGCTTTCGTCGCCGTCAGCATCCTTAAGACGACGGAAGAAGTCCTTCGTTTCGCGGGCAACAACGCCAGATAGCACGATCAGAGCAATCATGTTTGGCACTGCCATGCAGGCGTTGAAAATATCTGCGATAGTCCAAACAGCCGAAACAGTCATGTATGGGCCAATGAATACAGCTGCAATGTAGAGCCAGCGATACACCTTCACAGCGGTTTTCGAGCCGTTGCTGAAGTACTCCAAGCAACGTTCGCCGTAGTAATCCCAGCCCAAAATGGTGGTGAAGCCAAACAGCGCAAGGCAAGCCATAACAACAAATGAAACAACTTGCTCGGGGATAAACGGCAGGCCGGCCTGGAATGCAGCGGTGGTAACAGCTGCGCCCTCAAGTCCCGGAATCTGATATGCGCCGGTCATTACAAGCGCTAGGCCAGT
Source organism: Senegalimassilia sp. (assembly GCA_963619015.1). GTDB lineage: Bacteria > Actinomycetota > Coriobacteriia > Coriobacteriales > Eggerthellaceae > Senegalimassilia. Next base: position 4,613 of record CAVEUW010000030.1, read on the forward strand.
CATCGAACAGACGATGATGGTGTCAAGGAAGGTGCCGGTCATGGATACAAGGCCCTGACGAACCGGTTCCTTGGTTTGTGCGGCGGCAGCAGCAATAGGAGCAGAACCTAAGCCAGCTTCGTTGGAGAAGATGCCGCGTGCAATACCCTTCTGCATGGCAATAATGATGGCTCCGAGTGCACCGCCGGCGGCAGCACGCAGGCCGAAGGCACTTTCGAAGATGACGACGAAGGCACCAGGAATTTTGTCGAGGTTCGTCACAATGAGCAGCAGCGAGAAGCCAACGTACAGCACAACCATAACAGGGATCACGCGCTCAGACACGCTGGCAATGCGCTTGATGCCGCCGATAACAACTAGGCCGACAAGTACGGCAATCACAATAGCGCCAATAACGGTTGCCCAAGAGTAGTCCATACCAAGGATGTTTACAGTAGCCGATTTATTGGGGTCAAAGAAGCCCGTGATGGCGGAATTGATAGAGTTGACCTGGGTAAATGTACCAATACCAAAGAGGCCGACGCACATTCCGAAGAAGGCGAAAATCTTGGCCAACCAACGCCAGCTAATCTGCGGTAGGCGTTTGCCCATACCGCGCTCGATGTAGTAGAACGGGCCGCCAAGTACGTGTCCGGTCTTTTCGTCAACACTACGATACTTCACAGCAAGCAGACCTTCTGAATACTTGGTTGCCATGCCAAACAGCGCTGCCACCCACATCCAGAACATGGCACCCGGGCCGCCAGCCACAATTGCAGTGGCTACGCCCACGATGTTGCCGGTACCGATGGTGGCTGACAGCGCGGTGCACAGCGCGCCAAAACTGGTGACCTCACCAGTGCCGCCTTCTTCGTTTTTAACCATATAGCGCAGTGCGCGCGGGAGTTGCCTAAACTGCAGGCCAGCCAGGCGAACCGTCAGCAAAATGCCGCCGGCTAGAATCAACACCATCAACGGAACTCCCCATACGAAGTCGTCGATGGCCGTCAGCATGGTGTTGGCGGCGTCAAAAAACCCTTCCATTTGAAAACCCTTTCTTTCTTCTCTCGTTTCGTCTTACATAGGGCGGGTAATTTCTTGGCGAACCCGAAGGGAGGTGTCACGCGGCTCGGCGGCTTGCGCGCTGCGCTGCATAGGCGGCTTGTGTGCTGCGTGTTGCGCGTGTCGCGCGGCGTGTGGCGTGTTGCGCTGTCTGCGCGTGTCGCGTAGCTAGGCGGCTTGCGCGCTGCGCTGCGTGAGGCTCGCGACGCGAAAACACTTTGTGCGGCACGACGTTACACCTGGTAGGCGGGGCTTTCTGGATATGCAATTGTGGAAGGATAGGTGTAAAAGCGAACCGGCGTGGTTGCTTTTGCGAAGCCTTGCGGCTGGCTCTGTCCTTTGGCCTGAGAGTTTCGGTGAATCGGTTCAGCGCTTGACGCCTCGGCTTTCGCCTGCGATTACCTTGCCCCTTCGGCACCCATCAATTGGGATTCTCCAGAGGCCCCTGTTTGTTCTGTTCCTTATGGTTCAGAACACGTCAACGGGGTTTCGCTATGAAATTATGCCGATGATAGTAACAGCGTGGTAATGGTTTGTAAACCCACAATTTACGGTGGACTACTAGATATTGAATTTAGCGGTAGGTTTTTTGCTGGTGAGCGGTAGAATTTGGGGCGAATAAAATTTGACACAAGCTTAGCCTAGAGGCAAGAGCAAGACTTGATGTGGCGTTTGGTGCGAGTTTAGCGAAGGCCGCGTTTTGGCTTGGCGAAAGGAATAGGCGGACAGAATGAAATTTACGGTTGTGGCTGTTGGTAAGCTGAAAGAGCGCTTTTGGTCGGATGCGTGTGCGGAGTATCTGAAGCGTTTGCAGCCTTACGCAAAAACGCAGGTTCGCGAAATAGCTGACATTGATCCGCGCAAGGTTGGCGGCATTGATGGCGCCCGCGACAAAGAAGGCGAAGCTATATGCGCTGAACTGGAAAAACTCGGGCCCGACACCCATGTGGTACTGCTGGCAATTGACGGCAAAGAACGTTCAAGCGAAGGGCTTTCGAAGCGGCTTGATTCACTGATGCTGCAAGGAACAAGCAGCTTTGCCTTTGTGATTGGCGGGTCTGACGGAGTAAGCGATGCAGTGCGCTCGCGTGCCAACGAGCTGCTGAGCTTCGGGCCAATTACGCTTCCGCATAACCTTGCGCGTGTGGTGCTGCTTGAACAGCTGTATCGCTCGCAAAAGATATCGCATGGCGAGCCGTATCACAAGTAGCCTTGGGCTGTGTGACTGTTGTTAGAATAAGGGCGCTGAATTTTCGAAAGGAATAACAGATGCGATTCGTCTCTTGGAATGTTAATGGCCTGCGAGCTGTTTTGAAGAAGGGCTTCGAAGAAATAGTTGCCCAGTTCAATGCTGATGTTTTTGCGTTGCAAGAAACAAAGTTACAGGCTGGCCAAGCGGCGCCGGACTTGCCAGGTTATCACGAGTTTTGGAGCTACGCCGAGCGCAAAGGTTATTCAGGCACAGCGGTTTTCACTAAAGAAATGCCCTTGCAGGTGCTGCATGGCTTGGGCTTTCCTCATCTAGATGATGAGGGGCGCATTGTTGCTTGCGAGTTCCCGGAATATTGGTTTGTGTGCGTGTATACCCCGAATGCGCAAAATGAGCTGGCCCGCATCGACCATCGTATGGAATGGGATGATGCATTCCGCGACTTTTGTAAGGGGCTTGAAGCGGGTGTGTTGCCTGAGGGCGTGCCGGTAGAGCGTGCTGATGAGGCAGGCAATATTGTGCTTGCGACCAGCGCCGATGCATGCGTTGGAGGTGCTGCCATCGCTGCCGTTGCTGGGGCAGGCGCAGCCGAGGCTTCGGTCGCTGCTGCCGTTGCTGGTGAGGCAGGCGTTGCTGGGGCCGCCGCGGGCGCTGCCGCCGAAGCCGAGGCCGCTACCTTGCCGGGTTTCGAAGTTGAACCCGCCTCGGCGGATGCCCCAGAGGCCGTGCGGATGGGGGCAGGCCATGTGCCCGCCAATTTGCTTCCAAAGACCACAGCTGGTGAAACAGCTCAGCCAAAACCGGTGGTTATGTGCGGCGACTTTAACGTTGCGCACAACGAAATTGACTTGAAGAACCCTAAGACCAACAGGGGTAATGCCGGCTTTTCCGATGAAGAGCGCGGCAAGTTTGACCTGCTGTTAGACGCGGGGTTTGCTGACACGTTCCGCGATTTGCACCCTGACTTAGAGGGGGCCTATTCCTGGTGGAGTTATCGCTTTAACGCGCGCAAGAATAATACCGGATGGCGCATTGACTATTTCTTGGTAAGCGAAAATCTGTCGCCGCGCGTGCGCGCAGCAAGCATTTACGACGAGGTGTACGGTTCGGACCACTGCCCTGTCGGCTTAGAGCTTGAAGACTAAGTTACAGCTAAGGTAGCTAAGTGCAGCTTAGTCGAGCTTTTTCATCGCAAAGACAAGGCTGCCGGTGAAAACAACAAGACCTGCAACATAGATGGCGGTGGCAATCATGGTGAACTCCTTTGATCGGGCTTCGCATCTTTCTGAAGCGTTGTATGCAGTATGTCGACCCAATGTTTCGTCCACTAAATCAAAATGTTACAGCAGGATTAAATGACGAATTCTCCGGTAAACGGTACTTCTTTAGTAACATTTATCGGATGTTTCACGTGAAAACAAAGCGTGATAAACTCTTCCCTCGCAGGTAAATCGTCCGCATGAGCGGCAAAAATACGTTCTAGAAGGAAGCGCAATGGATACAGCGAAAATTGAGGCCGGCGTCCGCATGATTTTGGAAGGCGTGGGCGAAAACCCCGACCGCGAGGGTTTGCAGGAAACTCCTGCGCGCGTTGCTCGTATGTATGAGGAAGTGTTTGCTGGTCTGACGCAAGATCCGGCGGTGCATTTCGAAACTACCTTCGACGAACACTGCAACGAAATGGTACTCGTGCGCGATATTCCCTTCTTTTCGATGTGTGAACATCATTTGGTGCCGTTTTATGGCAAGGCTCACATCGCCTACATTCCTGCGCCTGATGGCCGTGTGTGTGGCCTGTCGAAACTTGCTCGCTTGGTTGAGGTGTATGCAAAGCGCCCGCAGGTGCAAGAGCGCTTAACGGGCCAAGTTGCCGATACGCTTGTCGAGCAGCTAAACCCGCAAGGCGTGTGCGTGGTGCTTGAGGCTGAGCACATGTGCATGAGCATGCGCGGCGTGAAGAAGCCCGGTTCAAGCACGGTTACCTCTGCTGTGCGTGGCGCGCTTGCTGGAAGTTCTGATGCTGCACGTGCGGCCCGCAGTGAAGCAATGTCGCTGATTCTGCACGGTTCGCGCTAAGCTGGCTGAGGTGCGGGTGCTGCACGGCATGATCCGGTGCTGCACGGCGCGATCCGGCGCTGAAGCAGAAAACTACATTTAAGCGCGATTCAGTGCTGACACGCGGAGCTACTTTTAAGCGCGGTCTGACGCTGACATATGGATTTGTTTTTAATGGAACTACTTTTCGAAACCTGCCAAAACCTATTTTTCACCAGCCCTTGGGGGTTGCTTGTGGTGTGCGCTCTCGTATTTTTGGCGGGCTATGTTGATGCTATCGCTGGCGGCGGTGGACTTATCTCGTTGCCTGCATACATGATTGCCGGGCTGCCTACACACGCAGCAATCGCTACTAACAAGCTGAGCTCGGCGATGGGAACCACGCTTACCACCTGGCATTTCGCACGTAAAGGCTACATCCAGTGGAAGCTTGCTGCAGGATGTATTGTTGCCGCAATGGTGGGTTCGGCTGCTGGATCAAATGTGGTGCTGATAACGAGCGACTTTGTTTTGCGAGTATTGCTTTTGGTGTTGTTGCCACTGACGGCGGTGTATGTGCTGAAGTCGAAAAGCTTCGGCAAGCACGATAAAGAGCCCTTGTCACCTGCAAAAACGCTGACGTTGTGTATGGTGATTGCGCTGGTGGTGGGCTTTTACGATGGCTTTTACGGTCCTGGCACCGGCACGTTTTTGCTGCTGTTGCTTACGGGCGTGGCGCACCTGACATTAAAAAAGGCCGCCGGCATTACCAAAGCCATTAACTTGACGACCAACATTTCCGCGCTCGTGGTGTTTTTGATGCACGGGCAGGTTTTGCTGGTGCTTGGCCTGGTGGCGGGCGTGTTTAACATTGCTGGCAACTACCTGGGTTCGCGTAGTTTCTCGAAAAATGGCGGAGCTGTTGCGCGCCCCATTATCATCGTTGTGCTTGCGGTGTTCTTCGTAAAAGTGGTTTGGGAATTTATCGCCTAGGTGGTTTGTGGTTCCCTTAGGCGAAGTTCGCGAACGCAACTCCCCTGCTACCGCCACGTAGCCGCTGCTCAGGCGAAGTTCGCGAATTCTTCCGCGGGCTGTGGCTTGTAGTAGAAATACCCCTGCGCGTAATGGCAATCCATGCTGGTGAGCGCGTTTTGCTGCTCTAAGTTTTCAACACCCTCGGCGATGATTCTCAAATCAAGGCCGCGCGCCAGCTGAATAACGCAGCGCAGCACCTCAAGGCGGCGCTTATCGGTCAAGCCTTCTTTAATGAAACCACGGTCAAGCTTTAGGACGTCAACCGGCAGGTCAGCAAGTGTTGAAAGCGACGACTCCCCTGTTCCGAAGTCATCCATTTCCACAACGAAGCCTTCGCCACGAAGCCCTGAAAGTACTCGCTTGATGGTGCCGGTGTCCTGGGCGCAAGCGCGCTCGAGCATACTGACGGTGCTGTTTGCTTGGCGCATGTCTTCGAGCAGCTTTTCCAAACGGCGGGTCTTCTTCATAAGTGCGCGCTCGGAGTTTAAAAGGCGATTGTTCAGAAGCTCAACCTGATCGTAGCCATCCTGATATGGTGCCTGAATGTTTTCGTCTGCCCAGTTCAGGTACTTGTTAAGCGTATATGTCATCTGCATAAGTTCGCCCGCGTCGGTGGTGCGAATGTCGACGGGCCAGTCCTTCCACACATTTTCTGTGTTGTCGAAGGCGCGGCCGCCAATCGCAATGGTAATGGTAGGGAATTCCGCGCGAATGGCTTCAATAACCTGTTGGTAGTCGATAAGAAGCTGAGGCATAGTGAACGAGGGTGTGACGATTGGCGGGAGCTGCAGTTGCCAAGGTTGCTGCGGGGGTTTGCGGTCGCCTCGGCTAGGGGCGGTTGGTGCGGTTGCAGTTGCCAAGGTTGGTGCGGCTAGGTGCGGCCGTCAAACGCATTCTTCGCGTAATGATGGCGGGCGCGCGCCGGACGTGGCGCCTTTGGGGTACCATGGTTGTAAACAAATGTGCTGCGAGCGATGGTTTGTG
>CAVEUW010000030.1:11003-15032 GCA_963619015.1 Senegalimassilia sp.
GCAAGCGGGTGAACAGGCGAAAGGGGCCTTCATGAAGTGCGTAATCAGTGTTTTAGGCAAAGATCGCAGCGGAATTGTCGCTGGTGTGGCAGTAGCGCTTGGAGAAGCTGGCGCAAACATCGACGACATTAGCCAAACGATTCTTGGCGACATGTTTTCTATGACTATGATGGTCACCCTTAACCCAGAAGTGGCTGACTTCAACACGGTGCAGGAAAAACTTGACGCGGTGGCCGCTGAGCTTGGTGTGCAGATCACCATTCAGCGCGAGGACGTTTTCCAGTTCATGTATAAGCTGTAGTGGCTTATGACTAGGATTTTCTCGTATACCCAGCCGCTCGGCGCAGGCGCAGACATTGTTGATGCTTTTTGCACAATGCAGAAAGGCTTCACCGATCAGTTTGTTTACTACCGAAAAGACCGCCCGGTGCGCTTCATGGGCCTTGGGCGCTGCATTGCGCTTCCGGGACTTGAAGAGGCCGAATGCGAAGTAACGGGTCCGTCCGACGTGCAGCCGGTGTTCTTCTCGTTTAATCGTTTCGACGGCTTTAACCCCTCCCCTGCCGACGAACTGTTTCAGTCATTCCCGAACTTGCGTCTGATGCTTCCTGAGGTTGTGTTGCTGGAGAACGAGCAGGGTGCGTTTCTGCAGGTCAATTCCTTGGGGCCCGTATATGCAGGGCGTGTGGAACGCTTTGCGCGCCTTGCGGCTGCAGCTCCGGCGCGCACGCATCGTGAAGTGTCGTACACGCTTGAGATGGATTCGCGCGAGGCGTGGGAGCAGGCGGTTTCTGCGGGTCTTAGCGCGATTGATGCAGGGCGTGTGGAAAAGGTCGTGCTTTCGCGCCGCTTGAAGGTGGTAGCCGACGAGCCGTTTTCCTCGAAAGACCTGCTGGTGAACTTGATTGACGGCACGGCACATGGCACGGTGTTGCTGTATCGCTACGCTGACGTATTCTTCTGCGGCTGTACGCCGGAATTGTTGGTGCGCAAGCACGATAATCAGTTGGAAAGCATGTGTTTAGCGGGAACATGCCCAACATCGCCTGACCCGGTTGAAAACAAGAAGCTTGCAAACGGCCTGATGAACGACGAGAAAAATCGCATCGAGCACGATTATGTGGTCCGCTTTATTCGCGATGTGTTAGGGCGTACCTGCTACGACGTTGATGTGCCCGAAAGCCCAACCATCATGAAGCTCACGCGCATTCAGCATCTGATGACCCCTGCGCATGCGAAGTTGCTTGATGGGGTAGGGCTGCTACAGATGATGGGCGATTTGCATCCGACGCCTGCGGTTTCTGGAACCCCTGTTGGCGAAGCAAAAATGCTGATCAGGCAAATAGAAGCTTACAATCGCGGCTTTTTTGCGGGTGCCTGCGGCTATGTTGACGGCGCAGGCGACGGCGAGTTTTCGGTTGCCTTGCGCACAGGTGTGTTTGATGGCGAAATTGGTTGGGTATATGCCGGTTGTGGCATTGTTGCCGGAAGCGATGCGGCAAGTGAATATGATGAAATTGGTCTGAAATTACAGACGGCTTTGAGTGCCTTCGTTTGCCCAGATGAGGTAGCGAAATAAAGTTTAGTACGCAGGGCTGTTGGCGCTGTCGGCTGTGCCGCTGTTCATGGTGCGCACAACAGCGCGGCGCTGGTTGCGGCAACATATGACCTCTGCGGCGCTAGTTTCGATGACCTGCACAATAGCGCGGCGCTGGGATAATCCGGCGTCGCGCTGATTTTTGCGCCGTTTCGATATACCATTAGCTTTACGATTTTGCTGACGTAAAGGATAGGTGTTTCCAATGACAACTGCCGATCCGCGTGTGACTGCGCGATTTTTGGGAGCCTTTTTTGACGAATTATGCCGTTGGGGCGTTCGTGATGTGGTGGTAAGTCCTGGCTCGCGTTCAACGCCGCTTGCGATGGTTGCCTACGAGCTGTCGAAGCGCTTTCCAGAAAAGTTGCGCCTGATAGTTGACGTGGATGAACGTGGTGCTGCGTTTGTAGCGCTCGGTATGGCGAAAGCGTCTGGCTGCCCATCTGCGGTTATTTGTACTTCTGGCAGTGCTGTGGCGAATTATTACCCAGCTGTGGTTGAGGCAGAATCTTCACGTGTGCCGTTAATTGTGCTGACAGGGGATAGGCCGCCGCAGCTACAAGGGCTTGGCGCTCCTCAAACCTGTGATCAATTGCACGCTTTTGGCTCGCATGTGCGCAGCTTCCGCGCAATGCCTCTGCCAGCTGGCGATAGTGGCTCGCTGGCGTTTGCGCGCCAAGCAGCTCGCGAGGCCTATATCGACGCAGTGGGGGAGTGCGTGGTAAAGGATTGCGCAGCACCCTACACTGTGGCTGACGTGGAAGCTAATACAGCATCCAGCGCTGATTCCAGCAAGGCCTCCGATAACAAAAACTTGGACCCTGCTGATAGTTTCCGCATATCAGGGGCATGTTTTGGCGGCCCCGTGCATCTGAACTTCCCCTTCGATGAGCCCCTGAAACCCGACACAACGCTCCCGAGCTTATTCGAGGGTGGCTTGCCTGAAGATCGCGGCGTTGTTGGTGGGATTGTTGATGATGCTATCGGCGGCATTGTTGGCAATGCAGTTGACTCTATTGCTTCTGTTTTGGGTGTTTCCGCAGGCAATAGCGCTGACGAAAAGGCAGCCGATACAGCCTCTGATGTAGCTTCTAACGCAAAAAGTGTGGGTGTTGTACAAATTCGTACAACATTGGCTTCAGATGCCGCAAAACAGCTCTCAGAGGCTCTGCTGAAGAACAGATCCTTGCTGTTAGCGGGGGAGGGCTCGTGTGCGGAAGCGGCAGAGGCTCACGCAGTTTTGAACTTTGCTCGTGCATTTGGCATGCCGGTGCTTGCTGATCCACTTTCTGGCTTACGTTGCTTTGCCGATGACTTGGTGGTTGCAAACTACGATAGCGTTATAAAAGCAGGTGGCGAAATTCCCGACGAAGCGTTGAATCCGCAGGTGATTGTTCGTTTTGGGCGATATCCAATCTCTAAGAGGGCCACGCAGTGGGCTTATGGTTTGGCGGCTTCTGGCGTGCAACAGATTGTTGTCGACCCTATTGAAACGCGCGATACAAACGCTGCAACAACAGCATTTGTGAGGTCGCGTCCGGCGGACTTCGCTTGCGCGCTTGCGCCGCTCGGTAGCAACGCTGATATGTCTTTTGCACAGGCCTGGGCAAAAGAAAACAAAGAAGCGGGCAAACGAATTGCGGGTGTAGGTGTCACCTCCGACACATCAGAGTCGCTTTTCGAAGGATTATTTGTTCGGCGCGTGCTGGAGCTTGCGCCTGAAAAATCGTGCCTGTTTGCAGCAAACTCAATGAGTGTTCGTGCGGTCGATACCTTCATGGATGCCAGCGCGCGACAGCTTGCTGTGTTGGCAAACCGAGGCTTGAATGGCATTGATGGTACGGTGTCAACTGCCATTGGTGCCGCATTCCAATATGGAAGAACAACCCTGGTCACAGGCGATTTAACCATGCTGCATGATCTGAATTCCTTGGCTATGCAGCGAGAATTTAAGGTACAGGGCAACGCGGCGGGCCTAACTATTGTGCTGCTTAACAACAATGGCGGGGCAATTTTTGACATGCTGCCGCAAAGTTCTGACGATGATTATTTCGAGCGTTTGTTTCTGACGCCGCAAGACGTGAATTTTGAATCTGCCGCTGCGGCGTTTGGAGTTTCGTATGTGCGCACGGAAGACTTGCCGTCGTTTGAGCAGGCGTACAACAACACGCTTGGTCAGCCGGGAATAAGTCTCATTGAGGTCCCCGTCCCATTGCGCGGCGTTCGCAAGCGTTATGGCCAGTGCTGGTAGTGTGGCAAATATGCAGGTCAATCGCGAATATTTTGAACACGAAGGCGTGCGTTATAGCTACTTGTGCTGGGGGCCGTCAGATGTCGAAGCCAATGCTGCAAGCGTAAAACTTGAGGTTGGGGAAGGCGCGCGCGGTGAAGTTCCTTCGCCTAGGAACGCCGCGCGTGATGAGCTTCTCGCG
>CAVEUW010000030.1:15073-16184 GCA_963619015.1 Senegalimassilia sp.
GGAAACCCCCGGCGATGAATCCGCGGCGCACGGGGAAGACACGCCAATCCTTCTTATTCATGGTTTTGCGCAAAGTGCCGAATCGTGGCGCACTGTAGCTGAAAAACTCTCGCAATCTTATGTTGTATACGCAATTGACCTGGTAGGATTCGGAAATTCCGATAAAAACGCACCTGAAAAAGCCTATAGTTTGCCAAAAATGGGGCAAGCAATACTCGCTTTTGTCAGACAGTTGTCTAAAAAACCGCTTGTTGTTGGATATTCGCTTGGTGGTCGCGTGGCGTTATCGGCACTGTTGGAAGCAGGTCCGGCTGACTTTGCAGGCTTAGTTAGTGGGCTGGTGTTAGAAAGCGCCGGTCTTGGCATGGCAAGCGAGTCGGACCGCATAGCTGCAGCGGAGCGTGATGCAGCAACGGCGCGTCGGCTTCGCGAAATGCCACTTGAAGACTTTATGACCTATTGGGAAAACTTGCCGTTGTTTGATTCGCAAAAGGCCTTGCCGCAGCAAATTCGTGATGCTGTTCGTGCGGGACGCCTTAACAACAACCCTGAAACATTGGCGCAATCTGTCGAACAAGCAGGGCAACACACCATGCCTGATCGCTCGAAAGTTCTTGCGGCGCTTGAACAGCTCGCAGACGGTAATTTCCCCGTGTACTATCTAGCGGGGGGCCTTGATGCGAAATACAGTCAGTTTGCGCGCAGCTTGCCCATAAAAGTTAAAACTCGCATTTTCCCAGGTGTTGGGCATAATATTCACCTTGAAACACCCGATAGTTTCGCCAGCTTTTTAAGCGAAATTGCCACTGCGTCAACAAAAAGTCACATTCGGTGAGATTCTGAGGCGAATTTCAATCAAATTATGAATAAACCGGTACAATTACCGCAAGTCGAAATTCGCGCTACGGCGCGTGGTTTTTCGCGCCCTGCAACCGCACGATTTCACGTGTGAGCGCATCTGGCGCTGCCCACACCCGTCGAAGCCGTTTCACCACGTAATGGGGTAAGTTTGCGGAGGGGTCCATTTATGGACGACAAAAAAAGCGATAGTAAAGCAGCCAATACGGCAGCCGATGCGGCAAATAGCGTGTCCGCTGATGTGTCTGCTGAA
>CAVEUW010000030.1:16240-22881 GCA_963619015.1 Senegalimassilia sp.
TAGCGTGTCAGCCAGTGCGTCAACCAAAGCCCAATCCGGCACTGCGTCTAACCCGAAGTCTGGCTCTATATCAGAGGCCCAGGTGGCTAGGGAAATTGAACGACTGAAGGAGATGTATCCGGTCGTTCAGCTGCTTGACGAAAATGAAATTGAGGCCGAGCACTACTGCTTGTTGCTTGGAAAAGATTGCCCGTGTATGCGCAAGGTATGCATGGAGGTTATCCGAGAAGGCGGCGAGCGCACCGAGCTTTTAGGTATTGGCAACGAAAACCATAGTGCCACTGCTCGTTATGTGAACGTCGAAGGCGAGCCGAAGGTTCTTCTAACGGCAATGCCCCTGGTGTATGGCGAAAACGTTTCTGAAGCCGAGCTTCTATATCACGATGCGTTGACCGGCGTGTATAACCGTCGTTATTACGAAGACATGCTGCGTCATACGTCTGTGTATGCCGGTGTGGCTGTTGTTGACATCGACGACTTTAAGGTGGTCAACGATACGCTTGGTCATCACGCAGGCGACATTGCCATTAAAACCGTCGCGAATGCTATTCAGTCGTGCATTCGTGAAACTGACCAGATCATTCGCTATGGTGGCGATGAGTTCGTGTTGGTTCTCAACAACATTGAGCCGCAGCACTTCGGCACTAAGTTGCACCGCATTGCTGATTGTGTGTCTTCTACGCCTGTTCCCGATTACGGACATGTCAACCTGACCATTAGCATTGGCGGTGTGCAGGCCGCTGGCCGTACTGTTGAGGAAGCAGTGCGCGAGGCCGATAGCCTGATGTATCGAGCCAAAAATCGCCGCGACACGGTAATTACTGACGTGGAAGCAGAAATACTTCCCGAATACAGCAAGCCGCTCCTGCTGATTGTTGACGACTCCGAGCTAAATCGTGAAATTCTGCGTGAAATGCTCAACGAAGAGTACGACATCATTGAGGCGCCAGGTGGCAAAGAGGGCATCGACCAGCTTGAACGTCATGGCGCAAACATTTCGGTTGTGCTGCTTGACATCATGATGCCAGGGGTCAACGGCTTCGATGTGTTAACGCGCATGGTCCGCAGCGGCTGGATTGACGATATTCCGGTCATTATGATTTCGTCCGAAGACTCCGACGATGTGGTGCTTCGCGCGTATGAGCTGGGCGCTTCCGACTACGTGAGCCGTCCCTTCGATACACGTGTTGTTCGCCAGCGTGTAAGTAACGTGATGCGCTTGTATGCGAAACAGCGCAGGTTAACTACGCTGCTTTCGCAGCAGTTCTACGAGCGCGAACGCGACAGCCGCATGCTGATTGATATCATGGGCGGCGCAATGGAACTGCGCAATGGCGAAAGCGGTCCGCACGTATTGCATGTTCGTCGCTTAGTGGAAATTCTGCTGGAGCGCTTGGTGCAGAAAACTGACCGCTACTCAATCAACTCAACCGAGCGTTCGGTTATTTCGACTGCGTCTGTTCTGCACGACATCGGAAAAATTTCTATTCCTGACAGCATTTTGAATAAACCGGGACGCCTGACTGAAGAAGAATTCGAAACCATGAAGACGCATACAACACTTGGCGCCGACATGCTCGAATCGATGAGTTGGTATCACGAGAATACTGGTCTGGTGACCGTTGCGCGTGACATTTGCCGCTGGCATCATGAACGCTGGGACGGCAAGGGCTACCCTGATGGTTTGAAGGGTGACGAAATTCCGATTGCTGCGCAGGTGGTTTCGGTGGCTGACGTGTATGATGCGTTGACGGCTGACCGCGTGTACAAGAAGGCGGTACCGCATGACAAAGCTATGCAGATGATTCTGAATGGCGAATGCGGCCAGTTCAACCCTTTGTTGTTGGAGTGCTTGGTTGATGTGCAGGAACGCATTCAAACCGAGTTGGACGAGCCGGATTTGACCCCCCCTATCTCAATGAAGGGCGGGGAAAGAAGCGTTACCGCGACTAGGTGAATTTCAGCGATATAGCTGATCAGATAAAAGGAGAAACAAGGTTATGGCAAGCATTGAAGCTGCATACAACGAAATTGGCGCAGATTATCAGGACGTGTTGAAGCGCCTGAGCAGCGAGGCGTTGGTTGAGCGTTTTACCAAGCGTTTTCTAGAAGACGATAGTTTCAGCAAATTGAAGGCTGCTATGGAAGCTGGCACTGATGCCGAAGCTGCATTTTTAGCAGCTCATACGCTCAAGGGCATCTGTCAGAACTTGGGGCTTTCAAACCTGTTTGAGCCAGCAAACGAGCTGACCGAGGCGCTGCGAGACCGCACGTTCGACGGCACCGATGGTTTGTTTGAGCCGGTCGAAAGCGAGTATGAACGCACGGCTGCAGCATTGAAGGGCGCACTGGGTCTGTAGGGGTGCGCTAGGCCTGAAGAAGGCGCAAAGGAAGCGCATTGGGCTGTAGGGAATTCGCATACAGCGCCGCGCATGAGCGGCATGTAAGGCGAAGCGCTCGAAGCAGCGCGCACCCGCGTACGGCGTGCATCCGCATATAACGCGCACCTGCGTATAAAGTGCACCTGCGTACGGCGCGCAACGTATATAACATGCAGCGCATATAACACGCACCCGCATATATTCGAAAGGAAAACCATGAGCGATATCCAGTGGAAACCTGGTAAGCAGTACCGCGAAATTGTGTATGAAACCTGCGACGGCATTGCGAAAATCACTATCAACCGCCCCGAGCGCCGTAATGCATTTACGCCGCTGACGGTGAATGAAATGTACGACGCGTTCACCGAGGCGCGCGACGACGCGTCTGTCGGTGTAATCATTCTGACCGGCATGAATCATGGCGGCCGCCACGAGGATGAGGCGTTCTGCTCGGGTGGCGACCAGAAGATCCGCGGCAATGGTGGCTATGTTGGCGAAGACAACATCCCGCGCTTGAATGTGCTTGACCTGCAGCGTCTGATTCGTGTGGTGCCCAAGCCGGTTATTGCTATGGTTAACGGTTACGCTATTGGCGGCGGCCATGTGCTGCACATTCTCTGCGACCTTTCTATTGCGGCTGAAACGGCTAAATTTGGGCAAACGGGCCCAAAGGTTGGCAGCTTTGATGCCGGTTACGGTGCTGGTTATCTGGCAGCCATGGTTGGTCAGAAAAAGGCTCGCGAAATTTGGTACTTGTGCAGGCAATATACTGCAGCCGAGGCGCTTGAGATGGGTATGGTGAACAAGGTTGTTCCTTTCGAACAGCTTGAGGCTGAAACCGTACAGTGGGCTCGCGAAATGCTGCAGTTTAGCCCGACAGCGCTGCGCTTTATGAAGGCGTCGTTTAATGCTGCAACCGATGGTCTTGCCGGTTTGCAGCAGTTTGCTGGTGATGCAACGCTTCTGTATTACACCACTGACGAGGCAAAAGAAGGCCGAGACGCATTTAAAGAAAAGCGTCAGCCCGACTTCACCAAGTATCCGAAGTTCCCGTAAGGTATTTCGCGTGGGGTAGGGGCGGCTCCTCTGTTCCGCATAGGGCAGGGCAGTCCTTCTGTTCCACGTGGGGTAGGGGCGGCTCCTCTGTTCCACGTGAAACATTTAGCGGGCGCTTGAAGAGGCTGAGCTTGAAGAGGCTGAGCTTGAAGCGGCTGAGCTTGAAACAGCAGGCGCTTGAAGAGGCTGAGCTTGAAGCAGCTGAGCTTGAAACAGCAGGCGCTTGAAGCGGCAGGGCGTTTGGCCTAAGTGCGTAAGGTTTAGGGATTTACAAGGTAGGGTTTTGTAGGGATGATCAGCGTTTTTGAAAGCATGGTGCGGATAAATCCGCAGCGTAATTGCTTTACATACGTTGATGAGAACGGCAAGGTTGATGCATTGTCGTTTCGCGAGGCTCGCATGTATGCGGCTGGTGTTGCGCGCTTGTTGCGTCGACGTGGCGTGCGCCGTGGTGTTTCTATTGCTGTAGACCTGCCAAATTCCCCGTATTATGTGTTGCTGCTACTGGCTGCTGCCTATGGCGGTTTTTCATTGGTCGCACTCAATAATCGGTTGTCGGATGCTGAAAAAACCGCTCGATTGCTTGACTTGCAGCACAATCGTCCGGGTTGTGTTGTCTTGACCATCGACGAAAGTAATGTCGAAGCGCTGTTTGGTGCCGTATCAAGGCAAATTACCGGAATTGGTGCGAATGCTCGCGATCGGGCCGCTAAGTCAAGTGTGTTTGCCTCTAACCCTCGTGCTGCGCGTTCGCGTACAACGTTTGCAACGCGTACAACCCTTACCTCGCTTGAGGCTCGCTCTGATCGTGGGCTTGGGCGTGCGACAGCTGAGGACGCGGGACGTCGTCGCGAAGAGATGGCGCGCCAAGATGCCGTTGAATCCATTATTCACTTTGCTGAACATGGTGCACACGTATTCGATCGTAGCGAAGTTGCGGTTGTTATGTTCACGTCGGGTACTACTGGGCGTGCAAAAGCTGTACCTTTGACCTGGGATAACCTGTGTAGTTCGGCTGAGGTTTCCAACCGAGTGCTAAACCGTCGCGGTGCGGGTATTTGGCAGATTGCGCTGCCTTTGTATCACGTTGGTGGCTTGCAAATGGTGGTACGCAGCATTCTAAACTCTAACGAATTCATGCTGTATAGGCGCTTTGATGCCAGCCGTATTTTGACTGATGCGGCGCGTAAAGGCGCAACCCATATTTCAGTCGTCGATAAAATGCTGCAGGATATGCTCGACAGCCCGCAGGCTGCGGTGCTTTCCCGTTATGAATGTATTTTGCTCGGCGGCGGTCCGCTGAATGCGAAAACCCTAGAGCGTGCACTGGGGCTTCGTGCCCGCGTATTCGCCAGCTATGGTATGACTGAAACGGCTAGCCAAATTGCAAATGCTCTGGTAGAACGCGGTTTTACAGGAGGCATGCGCCTGCTGCCTGGTTATAGCGTGCGCATTGTTGACCCCGGAACCAACGGCTTTGGTCGTCTGGCGGTGCGCGGTCCGGGTTTATTCGGCGGATATCTTAATGCGCAGGCTGCTCGCACGGCTGATGGCTACTTTTTGACTGGCGATACAGCAGCTATTGATGATGCTGGCTTGTTATTTGTGAAAGAACGCACCGACGACATGTTTGTGTCGGGTGGCGAAAATGTGTACCCGGCGGAAATTTGCGAGAAACTTATGCGAGTCCCCGGTGTGTCCGATGCGTATGTATTTGGCGTGCCGGATGATAAGTGGGGAAGGCGCCCGGTTGGCTTCGTTGAACGTGCTGCGGAAGGTGCGCCAGGAGACACTTTGTCAGCGCGCGAATTTGCCGGTTATGTGTCTGACCAGGTCGCACCACAGCTTTCGCGCGTGTATCAACCCGAGCAGCTGTTTGCGCTTGAGAGGTTCCCGCGTACAGGAATTGGCAAGGTTGATCGCGCTGCGCTTCG
The DNA here is from genome assembly GCA_963619015.1 of Senegalimassilia sp. GTDB lineage: Bacteria > Actinomycetota > Coriobacteriia > Coriobacteriales > Eggerthellaceae > Senegalimassilia. The sequence goes on from CAVEUW010000030.1 coordinate 21,612, forward strand.
CAAACTGTATGATCAGCGAATTCAGATTGCTCGCGTGAACCTATATCGTGTTCGCCTTCCATTTAAAAAGCCTTTTGCTACAGCTAAGGGCACCTTGTCGTATCGCGAATCGCTGTTGGTAGAGGTGGTTGATCACGAGGGACGAACTGGTCTTGGCGAATGTTCGGCGTTCCCGACTGATTGGTATCTTCCAGAAACCATCGATCAAGACCTACAGGCTTTGCGTGATGAACTTATTCCGTTGCTGCTCGATACGGTGATGTTGCATCCGTCTCAGGCGCACGTGGGGCAATCGAGCCTGCGCTGTGGGACCTGTATGCGAAGATTGTCGAAAAGCCGTTGTGGCAGGTCATTGGCGGGAAGAACCCCACCGCACATTCAGCCGGTGGGCAAACGGCTGTCGCACACTCAGCCGCCGCGAATCATCCCGCCGCGAACCACCCAGCTGCACACTCGGCCGCCGCGAAAACCTCAAACACCACCGTTGCGTGTGCGGTGTCAAGCGGCGCGGTGGTTCCTATTGGGACCGTGTCTGAAACACTGGCCGCCGTGCAGCGTTGCGTCGATTCGGGCTATCCGCGTGTGAAATTAAAGGTGAACCCAGGGCAAGCATATCTTGTCACTAAGGCGGTGCGCGAGGCGTTCCCTAACCTTATTATTACGCTTGACGCAAACCAAAGCTTCACTGAGGAAAACCTAGAAGAGCTGCGAAGCCTTGACGCTTGCAGGGTGGAATGGATCGAAGAGCCACTCAATCCTAGGCGTGTTCCGGCAACTGCTTCGCATGATTTGTTTGCGCGTTTAGACAAGCTGCAGCGCAGCATTAAAACGCCTATCTGTCTTGATGAATCCATTCGTTCGGTGGTCGACTTGCGTCGTGCGCTTGTGCATAGCAATCTCAAGTGCTATGCGCTAAAGGTCGGCAAGTTCGGTGGAATCGAACCTTCGCTGCAATTTATTCGTATGGCGAAGGCGCGCGGCATCCGCGTATGGGTCGGCGGCATGTACGACACCGGAATCTGCCGTCGCGTGAGTGCCGCGTTCGGCACGCTTTCCGACGTGCGCGATGCGGGTGACATCGGCGCAGTTTCGCGTTATTTCGACACCGACGTAACCAATCCACCATATACGGTTGAGCTGGGGAAAGTGACACTGAATCGCCATGGATATGAGTTTGGCCTTGGCTGTGAACTTGACCATGCAGCGCTTTCGAGAGTACTCATTGCCCAAGAATCGTTCGGTAAATAAATACGGTGCTGCGTCTTTTCGC
>CAVEUW010000031.1:0-22574 GCA_963619015.1 Senegalimassilia sp.
TGGCGAAGCAACCTTATCATCTGCCAAGGCAGAACCCGTACCGAACGCAAGCGAAGCCACAAGCGCCAACACAAACGATGACACTAATAGTTGTTTGTATCGATATGATTTGCTCACGGGCTTAGTTCCTTTCTGTAAAGACATATATGCATCTTTAATTATGACCTAAAGGCTCGTAAAGTTAGCATCCTTCAAGCGCAATGATTTATCCGTAAAAGGCGCTTCACGGTTATTAATGATAATCAACCAGATTGTACGTAAGGTGGCTGCAAAGTACCTGCTTGCTGGTAAAATTGCAGATTGCATTACGTATGAAAGGGAATGAACGCATGATCTTGCAGGTTGAGCATTTGGCGAAATCATTTGGCGGGCGCACACTCTTTAGCGACGTCACTTTCAAGCTTGAGGAGTACGACAGACTGGCGCTTGTCGGGCCAAATGGTGCGGGCAAAACTACCATGCTCAATATTATTAGCGGCCGTGAAGACCCTGATGAGGGGCGCATCTTATTTGCGAAAGGCGCACGGGTTGGCTACCTTGAGCAGGAAGCAATTGAAATGCCGGACCGATCTATTTTCGAAGAAGTCATGTCGTCTCAGGTTGAAATTCTTGAGGCTGAACAGCGCCTTCATGAACTGGAAGCGTCGTTAGGCGACAACCCCACAGAGCGTGAACTTGCCGCTGCTGGCCGCGCGCGTGATGCGTATGAAATTCTTGGCGGTTACACCATTGAGTCGAAGGTGCGAAGTGTGCTTTTTGGCTTGGGGTTCAAAGAAGCAGACATGCAGCAGGCGACCACCAATTTTTCTGGTGGATGGCAGATGCGCATTGCGCTGGCGAAATTGCTGGTGCGAAACCCTGAAGTGCTTATGCTCGACGAGCCAACAAATCATCTTGACTTGGAAAGCGTGAAATGGCTGGAAGGCTTTTTGCGCGGTTATGAGGGCACCGTTATTGTGGTAAGCCACGACCGCGAGTTTATGGACAACATGGTCGACCGCGTGGCCGAAGTGGCTAATGGCAAGGTCAACCTCTACAAAGGCAACTACACAGCATACTTGAAGGCGCGTGAAGAGCGTATTGAACGTATGCGGCAGCAGCGAACTAAGCAAATCGAGGAAATGAAGCACCTTGAGGAATTCGTCGAGCGTTTTCGCTATAAGGCAACAAAGGCTCGTCAGGCACAAGAGCGTGCCGCACGCCTTGAGCGCTTAAAGGCTGAATTGATTGAAATTCCCGAAGAGAAAAAGCCGATTCACTTCAATTTCAAGCAGCCGCCGCGCACAGGTGATGAGGTTGTAAAGTGTCGCGGCCTTGCAAAACACTATGGCGAAAAGTGCGTCTACGACAATTTCGACTTCACGATGTATCGCGGCGATAAAGTGGCGCTTGTTGGACCAAATGGCGCTGGTAAATCGACACTGATGAAAATGATTGCGGGCGTGACTAAGCCTGATGCAGGCACTATCGACTACGGTGTACACGTCAGCCATACCTACTATGCGCAGCATCAGCTTGAAGAGCTACATGCAGGCAACACGGTGTTTGAAGAGCTTGATCACGTGGCTCCTGGCTGGACTATCTCGCAGGTGCGCAGCCTGCTTGGTGCATTCTTGTTTGAGGGCGATGCTGTTGACAAGCGCGTAAGTGTGCTTTCTGGTGGCGAAAAGAGCCGCCTTGCATTAGCGAAAATGTTGGTGGCGCCTAAACCTTTGCTGTGCTTAGACGAGCCGACAAACCACTTGGATATCGCAAGTGCCGATGTGCTTGAACAGGCACTGAATACTTTTGAAGGCACCATTTTACTGATTACGCATGACCGACATTTAATTCGCAGTGTTGCTAATCGCATTGTGGAAGTTAAGCCTGGTAAGGTGACTGTTTATAACGGCGATTACGACTACTACCTGTTTAAAAGTGGTCAGCTAGATGGCCCTGCTCCTGAAGACGAATCGCTTGTTGATGAAATGATGGGCGAGGGCGTCAAAGCTGGCAGTGGCGCTGGTAAGGCATCTGGTGGCACAGTTGGTAAGGCTGGCAAGTCGTCGAGCGGAAGCGGTAACAGTAAAGCTGCCAAGACGTCAGGCGACAAAGCGACCGCACAGTCAACCAATGTGGGGCAAAAGGGCGCCTCTGCAGCAACCTCACAAACTGCAGCTGCTGGTGAGCTAACCGCTAAACGCGGCAGCGCACCAAAAACTAAAGAGCAAAAACGTCGCGAAGCCGAGGCACGTAATCGTGCGTATGCAGCGCTGAAGAATCATCGTAAGCGCATTGCTGAACTGGACAAACAAATGGAACGCGATAACGCTCGCATGGAAGAGTTGCTCGCGCTTATGGCCGACCCGGATTTCTACATCAATGAATCTGAGAGTTCAGATGCTATTGCTGAGCATTCAAAACTTAAGACCCGTCTAGCAGCGGCCGAGGAAGAATGGTTTATACTCAACGAAGAACTGGAAGCTGAACTGGCAAAACAGGCGGAGGCTGTGCAATGATTGTAAAAGCTTCTGAACTTGATGGCATGAAGCCTGCACCGTTGAATATCGTTCTAGTTGAACCAGAAATTGCGCCAAATACCGGCAATGTTGCCCGCACGTGTGCGTGCACGGGTGCGCGTTTGCATTTAGTTGAGCCGATGGGCTTTGCTCTTACGCAACGAAATCTTGCGCGAGCTGGTTGCGACTATTGGGATGAGGTCGATATTGTTCGCTGGGCGTGTGCTGAAGACTTTTTTGAGGCGCATGCGGCTGACGAGTTGCACCTGTTCACGGGCCATGTTTCGCGTTCGTATGCCGATGTTGCATATCAACCGGGCTGTTATTTGGTGTTTGGTCGCGAAAGCCGTGGTTTAGACGAGCGCTGGATGAGCCGCTTTGACAAGGCGTGTGTGCGCATTCCGATGCGCGATGGCCTACGCAGTTTGAACCTATCTAACTCGGTTGCCATCGGCGCTTTTGAAGCATTTCGGCAAATGAATTGGCCTAACTTACGTTAAACTTTAGATTAATACTCGGCAATGAGATGAAGAGGGAAGCAGGCATGGGGCAAGATACGCCACAAAATTCTGATGACGAACCCTCTGACCTGGTCTCTAATTCGGTCAGTTCATTAGATTCGGAAGGCTTATCCGGCTCGTCTTCTCAGATTGTCCGCGTATCTGATTCGGGCATAACCAGCGAAACGCCTGAAACAACGGGCGGGCTTGCTGCTCAAACGATAACCCCTTCAACTGACGGCCCCGCACGTGCTCGTCGTCGTCGCAGGTGGCAGTCTGGTTTTCGTCCGTCTACTGCTATTCTTTCAACCTTTTCGTTTGTACTTATGGTAGCTGGTGTGTGTGGCTATGCTGCTGGTATTCCTGGCTTGCTTGTGAAATCTGATACAGAAGGTGTTACCCCGATGCATGCGCTGGCGTTTTTGGACGAGTCGGCACGTGCTGCGGCTCTGCAAACGGCTGATAGCACCGGGGCATTGGCTGGGGCTCCGCTCGCGCAGACTTCAGACGATTTGCAAAACAGCGTGACGTCCGAAGCGCTTGGTTTAACGGATTCTTCAAATCCGCTTGCTGGTGTTTCGTCTTTGGTTACATCCGGCGGTGCGTTAAACACTAAGGCAGCGTCGCCTTCTTCAACTGCTGGAGTTGCTGATTCGTTTACGAAGGCTGTTGAAGCGTCAAAAGAAAAAGAGCAAGAGAAGAACCAGACGGGTAATTACTTTAATTTGATGCTTGCAGGCGTGAAAACGTCGTAGCGAACTGCCTTACCTGCAATTGAGTAACCCGGCTTAATGCCGGCGAGCAACGCACCTTTCGCAGGGCGTTTGACAACCACCTTGTGCGGGTGGGCGCCTATTGCGGCGCGTAATAACTCTTCTTCATTAGCGCAAGGTGCTTCAAGGTGATGCAACAGCTGGAATTTCTTCTTCACTGAAGCACTTTTGGTACGCTGTGGAAACATTGGGTCAAGGTAAACAACATCGGGTGCGTCTTCGGTACCTTCAGCAATTTGCTGTAGTGCCGAAACACTATCTGCACAGGTCAGATGCATTCTTGAAACAATGTCTGCCAAGCGTGGGTCATGTGTGGCCCGATCAAGTCCGTCAGCAAGTAGCGCCGCAATGGTTTTATCTTGCTCGTAAAGAAACACTTCAAACCCAGCGGCAGCGAGCAATAGCGAATCTTCGCCAAGTCCTGCTGTGGCATCGAAGGCAACCGGTTGGTTGCAACCTTTAATCTTGGCTGCGCGCACCAGCAATTCCTGTTGCAATTTGCCGGGCACTAAGCGGGGAAGCATAGAGGTGAAATCGCAGATGATACGCATGTTTTCGCCAACAAGTGCAAGGCCTTCTGCGGTTTGCTCAAGCTGCACAGCTTGGTTGGTGCGTGTTGTGTCAGCCATGTGCTATTTAATTCTGCTGCGTGAGCATACGTCGCACCAGTGCGGCTGATTGGCGCGCTGCTTGAGCTTCGAACAGGGGGTAATCCATCGAAGCAGAGCCATCGGCCTTGTCTGAGATTGCGCGCACGATGGCGCACGGTACGCCCGAAAGGTAGCAGGCCTGCGCAATAGCGCCGCCTTCCATTTCGCAGCATTTTGCATCGAAATTATCGGTGATATGCCGTTTCTCGCTTTCGTCGCGAACGAATCGATCACCCGATGCGACGCGGCCTGTGTGTGTGGTAACGCCGATGCCTTCGGCTGCTTTTAGAACATAGTTGGATAAATTTTTATCGCAGGGAAACGCGAGTGTGTCAACATCGGGGGTTTGCCCCAGTTCATAGCCTAGATTTGCAACATCCATAATGTGGTTTACTGCCTCGGTTGCAACAACGATGTCGCCGATATTGATCGAAGCATCTAGCGAGCCCGCAATGCCGGTATTCAGAACAGCATTCACGCCGAATCGCTCAATCATCACTTGCGTGCAGATAGCCGCGTTAACCATGCCGACACCGCATTTTGCTAGGATGACCGTCATGTCGCCAATTACGCCACCGTAGTATGTCCTGCCCGCAATTGTGGTCGTGTGCGGCTCGAATGTTTTCTTCATTTCCTCAAGCAAAAGCTCAATTTCGACATCCATCGCGCCGATGATACCGATAGATTTTCCGGACAGTTCAGGTCCCATGAATGTTCTCTCTTTCAAAAAAATGCAGGTGGGGAAGGAAAAGCGCCGGGCCAAGCCTAGCTCAAAAGTGGTCGTCTGTTAGCTTAAAAGTACTCGGCATACTAGCTCAAAAGCGCCGGGTCAAGCCTAGCTCAAAAGCGCCGGGTAATGCGTGTGTGCTTCGTCAAGCTGCGAGAGCGTATTGGCAACATAGCGGCGGGCCCACCACTTAGCCTGCGCCAAGTCAGAGTCGTGATAGTTTCCGCATTCCTCGGGCTTCGCACCAGGAATTTCACCTTCAAAATCACGGCAGAATTCGAACATACGCAGTACCAAATCTGCAACATCGGTTGGCTCACAAGCGCCAAATACCACCAGGTAAAAGCCTGTGCGACAACCCATTGGCCCAAAGTAAATCACGCGATCGGACCACTGAGCGTCATTGCGCAAAAACGTAGCGCCTAGGTGCTCAATTGCGTGCACCGCGGCCGTATCCATGACTGGTTCGCGGTTCGGAGCCGTCATGCGCAAGTCGAAGGTGGTGGTAACGCAGCCGCTTGTGGCATCTTGATCGGAGCGTGAAAGATACACGCCTGGTTCAAGTACGTTATGGTCTACTGAAAAGCTTGCGATGCGCTCCATTTAAAACTCCTGTTCGTTGCCGTGTGCGGAATTGCTTCAAATAATTACCGCCATCCATTGTAGCGCGCCGACCCCCGATTTCGCGTGCCGGTTCCCTGGATGTTTCGCGAAGAACACGACCAAGCGATACCATATACCCAAGCGATTCTGTCCGGACAAGGAGTCACTATGGAAGTCAACCGTCAACGTTATTTGCAGCTGCTCTCTCGCAGCTTTCCAACGCTTGAATTGGCCTCGGCCGAGGTCATCAACTTAAGCGCCATCATGAACCTGCCTAAAGGCACCGAATTTTTCGCTTCCGATATTCATGGTGAAGCTGAGGCGTTCAGCCATATTTTGCGCAACGGATCTGGGTCCATTCGCCTAAAGGTTGATGAAGTGTTCGGTGAAACTCTCTCTGAACAGGAGAAGAGCACCCTCTGCACTCTTATTTACTATCCGCGAGAAAAAGCGAAGCTTATGCTTGCGGCGGCATCGGATGAGGCAGCTTGGTATGCAAAATACGTTCCACTTCTGGTTTCTGTTGTGCGCCGAGCTGCACAGAAGTACACACGAAGCCGAGTTCGCAAGCAGCTTCCACATGAGTTTGCCTATCTGCTGGAAGAACTTATTGGGCAAGACGAAAACGCTTCTGACAAGGAAGCTTATTATGCAGCCATTGTTGACGCGGCGGTGCGCACCGGGCGCGGCATCGACCTTATAGAAGCACTTGCGCAGGCTATTCAGCGTTTGGCAATTAGTCAGTTGCATATTGTAGGCGACATCTATGACCGCGGGCCCGCCCCTGAAGTAGTTATGGAAACCCTGATCAACCACCATAACGTTGATATCCAGTGGGGCAATCACGACATTGTTTGGATGGGTGCGTCACTTGGTCAGCGTGGCTGCATCGCAAACGTTGTGCGTATTTGCTCGCGTTATGGCAACCTTTCTATTTTGGAAGACGCGTATGGCATTAATATTTTGCCGCTTGCGACCTTCGCGCAGGAGGCCTACAAAGACGACCCATGCGTTGGTTTTGCGTTGAAGGGCAACCCTGGTCTTTCGGCGGCAGAGCTTGAACTGAACCAGAAAATTCAAAAGGCGATGGCAATTATCCAGTTCAAAGTGGAAGCTGCGCTCATTGACAAGTATCCAAGCTTTGATCTTGCAGACCGTAACTTGCTTGACAAGATTGATTACGACCGCGGCACGGTTGTGCTTGATGGCACTGAATACGAGCTTACCGACAAGGTATTCCCGACTGTAGACCCGAAAAACCCCTATGCGCTTACTCCGGAAGAAGAAGAGGTCATGTGCCGTTTGGAGGCTGCCTTTACTGGTAGCGAAAAACTCCAGCGCCATATGCGCTTTTTCTTAGAGGCGGGCAGCTTATACAAGGTTTGCAACGGTAATTTGCTGCTGCATGCCTGCGTGCCGCTCAACGACGACGGCAGCCTGAAAGAGGTCAATATTTTCGGCGAAACATTCAAGGGCCGCTCGCTGTATGACGCGTGTGACCGCTACGTTCGTGAAGCATTTTTCGCCAAGGACGCCGACGCGCGCGAGCGCGGTCGTGACCTTCTGTGGTACTTATGGCTTGGGCAGGGAAGTCCGCTATTCGCCAAAAGCAAGATGGCCACATTCGAGCTGTATCTAATTGCAGAAAAGCCTGCTCGCAAAGAAGTTAAGAATGCCTTCTACACGCTTATAGACGATGCCGACGTAATTGGTGGCATCTTTGATGACTTTGGTATGGACCGAGAAAGCTCGCATATTGTCTGCGGACATGTTCCTGTCAAAGTGAAAGACGGCGAAGATCCGGTCAAATGCGGCGGGCGTGTGCTAATGATTGATGGTGGCTTCTCGCGTGCGTATCAAAAGACAACAGGTATTGCCGGCTATACGCTTATCAGCAACTCATATGGCTTTATTTTGGCTGCTCACGAACCGCTTGCCTCCACTGATGTTGCGGTAACTGAAGAGGTTGATATTCATAGCAGCCGCCGCGTGGTTGAGCGCGTAGACTCGCGTACTTTGGTGGCTGACACTGATATTGGCGCTGAATTGCATCAGCGTATTGAGGCACTGGAAGAGCTGATTGCGGCTTATAGGACCGGCGAAATTCAAGAACGCCCCGTTTCATAAAACTTATGTGGTGCGTCAAACCGCTTTAAGGGAATTTCTCGACTACGTTTCGTAAAGCTTATGTAAGCGCCGGCATGTGCTAAAAACTTGAAGGCTTTTAAAACCCCGTGTTTACATGCGCGGGGTTTCTTCAATAATTGCAATATTGTCGCAGCACTTACGTAATGTTTCGGTAAAATTAAAAAGTACGACTTCCGTCGACTATGCAAACGAGGTGCTGCGTGGCTCTTACGTTCATGTCCTTTATCGAACAGGCAATGGCTCAGCCTGTACTGTTCGTTATTCTGGCACTTGTTATTGGTGTTACCGCTGTTTCTGGTGCAACTGATGCTCCGAACGCTATTTCGACCGTTGTTTCTACGCGCTGCTTAAAACCCGGTGTTGCTATTGGTTTAGCTGCGGTATTTAACTTCGTTGGCTTGGTTGGCATGACGTATATTTCAACGGCTGTTGCTAAAACAATGTTTGGAATGGTCGACTTTTCGGGTGATACGCAGTCCGCACTGTATGCGCTGATGGCGGCTATGATTGGTGCCATTTTATGGGGCTGCGTTTGCTGGGTCTTTGGTATTCCGTGTTCAAAATCGCATTCGCTTATCGCCGGTATTACCGGTGGCGCCATTGCACTTAACGGACTTGCTGGCGTTATTCCTGCCGAGTGGGTAAAGGTCATCTATGGTATGGTGTTTTCCCTGGTCGCAGGCTTTATTTTAGGTTGGATATTCACGCGAATAATTGAATTTGTCTTCCAATCTGTAAACCGGCAGGTAGCAAATACTGCCTTTGTGGTCATTCAAGATATCTGCGCTGTCGCACTTTCGTTCTTGCATGGAGCGCAAGATGGTCAGAAGTTTATGTCTATCGCAATGCTAGGTGTGGCGCTGTCGTTTGGCTCTTCAACGCCCGACAGCTCAGGTTTTCCGCTATGGCTGATGATCATTTGCTCTGCTGCAATTTCGCTGGGCACTATTGTTGGCGGTAAGCGCATCATTAAATCCGTTGGTATGGACATGGTTAAGCTTGAGAAGTATCAGGGTGTAGCCGCAAACTTCTCAACGACTTTCACGCTTTTGTTTGCAAGCCTTACTGGCATGCCGGTTTCTACCAGTCACTGCAACACATCGGCCATCATGGGTGTTGGCGCTAGCAAGAACATTAAGCGCGTGAACTGGGGAATTGCGAAAAACATGCTGCTCGCTTGGGTTATTACGTTCCCTGCCTGCGGCATTATTGGCTTTGTACTTGCCAAAATCTTCATGCTGTTCGCCTAAACCTTGCTCATTTTTTGAATTGAATAGGGGGTTCAGCGGTCTTAAAGTTAAGGTCTGCAGGGGCGTTTAAGGCTCTATATTAAGCCCTCAGGGGGTACTGCAGGCCCTAAGTTAAGTTTTCTGTAGGCTGCCGCACCGGCGCAATCGTGGTGCCATTTCAGGTGCTGCAGGCGCCAAGTTAAGTTCTGTAGGCTGCGTAATCACGTAAGTGCAACATTAAGCCTCTCAGGGCCTGTACGTGCATAGCAAAGCGTGGGCGCTACGTTGTTCTACGCCTTGCGTGAAGCCCCCGAGATAGCTTTAACAAGGAAATCTTCGATGATGCGATATTGCTGTACAGCACCATGCTTAAGCGTGATTGAGCAGATAGGAATTTCAATTTGCTCTTCTGCCACAATTGGGATGATGGTGTAATCGCCTGGTTGTTGTGCGGAAATCGGGAAAATAGCCGAGAAAAAGTACCCGTTTTCTTCAGACATGAAACGTGGTTCTTCTTGAGAGAGCGATTGCACTTCGCGAATGTTTTTCACCAAACCGCGTTTTTTGTACGTGACAAAAATGGATTCGTTAAAAGTGTCACAAATGGGCGACATGCCGGCGGGGTAGGCCTGAAGCTCTTCAAGCGTGACTGACTTTTTGCAAGCTAAGGGGTGGCTATTCGCAACGCAGATGCCCGTGGGTAGCGTGCCAATAGGCAGGCAATTTACCTGCGAATTCTCGTATTTTCCAATGGTGATAAGCGAGCAATAGGTGTGCGACTCAAGCTGCTGTAAGGCAACATCTGGGCTTACGGTAGTAATGCACACATCAAAGTTCGTTTTTTGAGAAATGAAGATTGAAAATGCTTTGCAGATGCCTTCGTTATTCAAAAAATTCGGAGCAGCAAGTGCAATGTTAAAGGTTTTAGGTGCGCTTGCTTGGGGTTCCTCACCACGGGCAAACTGTTCAAGCCCTTCAAAGGCTTCGATGACTGGGTATGCACGTTTGTAGAATTCAACACCAAGCTGTGTGGGCTCAGCGCCGTGGTTAGAGCGGCTGAATAGCTTGTCGTTGAAGTCTCGTTCCAGATCGCCAATTGCCTTAGAAACTGCCTGAACCGTTACGCATTGCTTTTGGGCTGCAAGAGAAAAACTTTGCTCTTCAAAAACTGAGACAAAGTATTTGATTTGGTTAATATTCATGCAAATATCCTTGTGTTTCCTTTGAGGGGAAACAACGCATTGCTGTTTTGCAAGGCGGGTAGTCGTACGTTATGTTGGAACTGGCGAACCTGTTACCGTTTATGACGATAACGCTACCTTTACACACTGTCAACTGGGATTTTTGCCAAAACGCCTCATGAAGTACATGACCGGTTGGTCAATTTACGGCCGAGTATTAGCTATATGTTGGCAATTTTTGAACGCATGTTTATTGTATCATTGGCACGGTTTGCAAACTGTAATCTGAAAGCTTTTTCAGGAGTCTTATGACCTGCGAAAACATTGATATTCCTTGGTTTGATAACGCCCCGCGCGAACTGCGGAAGAAGGCAGAAGAATTGCTTGATGCTATACAGTCTCTGCGTGATAGCGGTGTGGTTATCTACCCTAAGCAGCAGCTTATTTTTAATGCTCTGGCAACAACCGCACCCTTAGATGTGAGCGTTGTGATTGTTGGTCAAGACCCATATCATGAACCTGGGCAAGCCATGGGGCTTTCATTTTCGGTGCCTGCGGGCGTAAAGTTGCCACCTTCCTTGCGTAATATTTATAAAGAATTAGCTGCCGATATGGGGTGTTCTGTACCAACTTCTGGCGATTTGACATCGTGGGCCAACCAAGGTGTTCTGCTTTTGAATACGACGCTTACGGTTGAGGAACATAAGGCAAATTCGCATGTCAAACTTGGCTGGGATGCTATTACTAACTACGTTGTACAAACTTGCATGAGCCTTCCGCAGCCAATTGTTTTTCTGGCCTGGGGAAGAAATGCAATCGATTTGATTGCGGGCGCACGTGATGCCGTCGGACAAGCCGGGCCGTCTTCGATTGCAAATAAGTATGTGCTTGCTTCTACGCATCCTTCGCCACTTTCGGCGTCGCGTGGGACAAAGGATGTGCCTGCGTTTTTGGGCTCGCGGCCGTTTTCGCAGGCAAATGTGCTTTTGGAAGAAGCAGGTGCGCGGCCAATTAACTGGGAATCTGTTGTAGACGCGCAACCACAGCAGACATCGCTGTTTTAGGAGCGCAACCGCAGCCGGCCGAATGTTTTAGACGCGCAACCGCAGCCGGCCGAATGTTTTAAAACTGAACGTTGCCTACTTCTGAAAGGCGAAGCTTTGGGTTGTGCTCGATAGCCCAGTTCACGTTCCAGGAATTGGTGAACAGCAGCAGTTTGTTGCCACGCATGTCTTCAACAAGCTTCGTGTCGCGTGTGATGCTTAGGCGCGAAAGGTCCAGCTCATCAGGGTCGTTTTCAATCCAACGGATGTCGGTAAAGGGCATGCCCTGACGGCGAATTTCAACGTTATATTCGTTATTTAAGCGCGTCTCGAGCACGTCAAGCTGCAGCACGCCTACAACGCCCGCAATCACGCTTTCCATACCAAAGCCCGGCTCGCGGAAAATCTGAACAGCGCCCTCTTGGGCAAGCTCTTCCATACCTTTGACGAACTGCTTGCGCTTTAAGGTATTCACCTGCGTGATGCGTGCAAAATGCTCTGGCGAAAACGTCGGGATAGGCGGGAATTGTACCTTCGCCTTTTCGGCGCATACTGTGTCGCCGATGGAGAACACACCGGGGTCAAACAGGCCGACAATATCGCCTGCGTATGCTTCGTCAACGATTGAACGATCGTCTGCCATAAGCGAGGTGCCGGTGGCCAGCTTCATCTTGCGTTCGCCCTGCGTATGCCAAGCGTCCATGCCGCGTTCGAATTTGCCTGAGCAAATGCGCACAAAGGCTACGCGGTCGCGGTGATGTTTGTCCATATTCGCTTGAATTTTGAACACGAAGCCAGAAAAGGTGTCTGACGTGGGTTCAACCTGTTTATCTGCAAGGGTGTCTGTGTAGGGCAGCGGTGCGGGTGCTAAGCGTAAAAACTCGTTAAGGAACGGCTCGACACCGAAGTTCGTGAGCGCGGATCCGAAAAATGCTGGCGAAAGCTTACCGCAGCTAACTGCTTCAAGGTCAAGTTCATCGCCTGCGCCATCCAAAAGCTCAATGTCATCCATTAAGTTGCGATGGTTTTCTTCGCCAATAAGCTCGTCCATTTCGGCTGCACCAAGGTCAGCTTCAATTTCAGCAACCTTCTTTGTGGAATTGCCACGCCCTTCGCCATCAAAAGCGATAACGCGCCTGGTCTGTCGGTCGAATACGCCGCGGAAATTGCGGCCAGACCCAATAGGCCAGTTCATCGGATAGGTGCCAATACCAAGCACCTCTTCAATTTCCTCCATGAGCTCAAACGGGTCGCGCGCATCGCGGTCAAGCTTATTCACGAAGGTGAAAATGGGAATATGACGCAGTGTGCAGGCCTTAAACAGTTTGATGGTTTGCGGCTCTACGCCCTTTGCGCCATCGATAACCATAACGGCGGCGTCTGCTGCCATAAGCGTACGGTACGTATCCTCCGAAAAGTCCTGGTGGCCAGGGGTGTCAAGGATGTTTACGCACTTGCCAGCATAATTGAACTGCAGCACTGATGACGTAACGGAAATGCCACGTTCTTTCTCGATATCCATCCAGTCAGAAACGGCATGTTTGGCTGATGCTTTGCCCTTAACCGAACCAGCTGTCTGAATGCTTCCTGAATACAGTAAAAGCTTTTCTGTCAGCGTGGTTTTACCGGCGTCAGGATGCGAAATAATAGCGAACGTGCGCCTGGATGAAATGTTGTCGGCCAAAGAGGGCATGCGAACTTCTTTCGTGTAGTTGTGCGGTCGAGTCGATAGGTCTTTGCGTCTATGTGTCGTTATATCGACGTATCGGCATTTCGACGTATCGGCACGTCTTTTTGTCGTGAATTTTTGAGCCTTGCAATTGTAACGACAAGCGCGACTTTCGTCGAACATAACTGCATAATGGTGGCTACTTTGTGAAGGGGATGCGGCTTTGCTCACATTTAATGAAATTCGTGACTAAAAGTTTACATTTCAGGTGCAAAATAATCCTTTAAGTTTCTGACCGTATGACAGAGATACGACTGGCAAGAAGAGCGAACGGAACTAATGGCAACTTATTACACATTTGTAATTCTTATTGCTGTAGGCACGGCCTTCATTATGATGGTCGTTACTCATGGCAATATCATGCTGTCGAGTGAAAAAAAGCTTATCTTCACTGCTTTGTTCGGCTTTATTGCGCTTGGTGCTTTATGCGAGTGGGGTGCCTTTCATCTGCAAGGTAAAACTCCAGAGCTAAATGGCGTAGTTACAGTAATTAAAACCATTGAGTTTTCCGTTACTCCTTCAATTTGTGTCCTGTATGCATGCGTCTACGAAGACAAGAATGAAAAGTTAATCTTTATTGCAAAGGCAATGGTTGGACTCCATGCACTCATTGAGTGCTTTTTGGCTCCGTTTGGCATTATTTTTTACTGCGACGATCAGGGCTTCTATCGTCATGGCGTTGCGTATGGTGTCTATGTTTTTGCCTATGTGCTCTCGGCTGTATTCATGGTTATCTCGGTAAAGCGTTCTTCTACCACTTTTCAATACAGAAACCGCCGCTTACCGTGGCTGTGCCTAGCCCTTGTTGGCGTTGGTGCATTGGCCCAGATGATTGATCCTCAAATTCGTATTGTTTGGGTAGCATTGGCTGTTGCAGCTACCATTCTGTACTTGTTCTACAACGCTATTTTGATGCAGTGCGACGGTCTTACTCGTCTGCTTAACCGCTCTTGCTATAACACTGCAATGTCGCATATTGACAAGCCCTGCATCATTATCTTTTTTGACCTGAATTATTTTAAGGAAATTAACGATACACAAGGTCATCAGGCCGGTGACGCATGCTTGCAGGGTGTTGCACGCGCTATTTTCCACGTGTTTGCACCGGTTGGAAGTTGTTATCGTATTGGTGGTGACGAATTTTGCGTCATTATGAAATATGCGCCTGAAATGCTTGAACAACTTAAGCAAGACTTTGTGAATCGTTTAGCGTTTGAACGTAAGGTGATTCCGTATTTGCCGACTGTGTCTGTTGGTTCGGCTGAGCTTGACCCGTCAATTACCGACCCCGAAATGGCGTCTCATTGCGCGGACGTTGCAATGTATGAGAACAAGCGCCAGATGAAGGAAGAATTAGCTGGTGAAGCTGGCATCGGCTCAGGTGTTGAGCTTATTGCCGCTGAAATTACTGCGGCTGCCGAAGGAATAGACGACGATGAAGAGCCTTCTGAGGATACTGAGGCGGCTGGTCAGGATCAAGCGACAGGCGAGGCTCAATCAACAAGCGAGGCTTTGTCAACAAGCCAAGTTATGCCTTCTTAGATCTTGTGCTAGACCGCGCGAGTTACCTGCAAAAATGTTCAATTTCAACCCTTCGCGTAAGGAACCAAGTACGGTATAGTATTCAGAACTATGTATAACATTTCCATTCCATATCTCATTTGCTCTATTGTTAGCTTCGTGCCTGCTATTGTGCTGCACGAAATGGCACATGGCTTTGCTGCCTACAAGCTTGGCGACCCAACGGCTAAACGCGCTGGTCGTCTTTCGTTTAACCCGCTTGCGCACATCGATCCGTTTGGCACGGTTATCATGCCGCTTTTGCTTATGGCTATGAATATGCCAGTGTTTGGTTATGCAAAGCCAGTACCGTATAACCCGTCGTATTTTAAAGACCCGCGCAAGGGTGACCTTATTGTTGGGCTAGCAGGCCCTGCTGCTAACTTGGCCCAGGCGCTTTTGGCTGCGGCTATTGCGTGGCTTTTGTACGCTGTGTTCCCAGTGGCACAATTGGTAGTTGAAAATGAGTTTTTCTATTACTTCTACCTGATGTTTTTGCCCATGTATGCGCTGATCAACTTGTACTTGATGTTCTTTAATTTGCTGCCTATTCCGCCTCTTGACGGCAGTTCTATCTTTGCCTTCTTTATGCCGGTGAAATGGCTTCCGCAGTATTACAAGGTGCAGCAGTATGCATTTCCCATCTTCATGATTCTGGTAATTTTGCTGCCGTATATCGTGCATGTGAACCCATTTGGTGTGTACCTAGATGTTACCGCTGGTAATTTGGGCAACCTGCTGTTCCCATTTAAGATTTCCTAAAGCTGGCGCTCATGTCGTATCGTGTTCGTACGGAAAGCTTTGAGGGCCCTTTTGATTTGCTGCTATACCTGGTCAGCCGTCAGAAGGTAGATATTGGAGCTATCAATATCACCGAAATTACCGACCAGTATTTGGCCGAAGTTTCGCGTATGCGTACGCTTGACTTAGATGTTGCGAGCGACTTTCTGCTGGTTGCAAGCACGCTTCTGCAAATCAAGGCCGATAGCTTGCTGCCGCGAGAGCATGACTCCATTGATGACGATATTGCAGAGCTTGCGCCTTCTGAGGCGCGAGATATGCTGGTTGAGCGCTTGTTAGAGTACAAGCAGTACAAAAATGCAGCTGGAGCGCTGTATAACCGCTACATAGCAGAGGGCCGCATGCATGCGCGCCCGTTTGGCCCTGATGCGAACTTCCTTAATTTGATGCCCGATTTTTTGCGCGACGTATCGCTTGATTCTCTGGCTCTTTTAGCGGCTGGTGCTTTGGCTCGTCGCGAAGTTTTTTTGCTTGAAAGTGAGCATATTGCCGCAAAGCCAATTCCTGTTGAAGTTCATGTTCGCGCTATTCATCAGCGTATTCGCAATATGAAGCACTTGCAGTTTTCTGAGTTAGTAAATGCTCAGACGCCTAAGCCTCTTGTTGTGGTCACCTTTTTGGCGGTGCTTGAGTTGTTCAAGCGCAATATGGTTCGTGTGCAGCAAAATGCACTGTTTGGCGACATTGATATTACGTATATCGAAGGATCTGGCGAGTTGCTGCTTGATGGCGACGACGCGCTCACCTCGGTTGGGGAGGACTAGATGTTCGAAGGTTTACAGGAAAGCCAGCTGCCTGGCGCACTTGAGGCCATGTTGTTTGTGACCGATGAGCCGGTAGGCGTTATGGATTTGGCTGAAATGCTCGAGGTTTCGCCTGCTCAGGTAGAAGAAGCTCTTGTCGCGCTGCGCGAGCGTTTTGAGCGTGAAGAGCGCGGTATTCAGCTGCGTGAAGTTGCTGGTGGCTGGCGTTTGTACACGCATCCGGCGTATCACGAGCTGGTGGAAAAGTACGTGCTGTCGTGGGATACCCGTAAGCTTTCACAGGCAGCAATGGAAACGCTTGCTATTGTGGCGTACTTGCAGCCGTGCACGCGTGCGGGCGTGGCTTCGGTACGCGGTGTGAATTCCGATAGCTCTATTAATTCGCTGGTTGAAAAGGGATTAGTTCGCGAAGCAGGGCAGGCAGATGCTCCGGGTAACCCTACGCTGTACGCGACGACACGCGGCTTCTTAGAGAAGTTTGGGTTGCGCTCTACGAAGGATTTGCCACCTATTGAAGACTACGCGCCCGATGACGCGACCCGAAAGCTTATCCAAGAGCGTTTAAGTGCTAGTACTGAAGGCGTTCGTGTTACTGGTGTTGCTGACGATGCTGATCCCTCTGGCTTTGATGGGGAAGAAGATGCTGCGTTTGGATATGGTGCTCACAGTGCAGCCAACGAAGACACTGCTACGAGTGTTTCCCCTGGTCAGCCGTCAGTTTCGAATGATTTTGATGCGCCAGCAAGTGATGAGGCGCAAAACATTCTTTCTGAAGCTATGGCCGGCGCGTTTGGTTTAGTTGAAAAAGTTGATTTCGACAACTTGAACTTCGATATGGATGACGAGTAGTTTGGGCAGTTCACATAATCATACGCAACCTGAAGAGCGCATAGTTCCTATGCGTCTGCAGAAGTTTCTTGCGCGCGCGGGCGCAGCAAGCCGCAGAGGGTCTGAAAACCTGATGACTGCAGGTCGTGTCACGGTTAATGGGGAAGTGGTTACCGAGCTTGGAAGCAAGGTTGACCCACTGGTAGACAAAGTTGCCGTTGACGGTATTCCGGTGACGCTTTCAGCTGGCCCTGTGACCATCATGCTGCACAAGCCTGCGGGCTATGTAACCACCATGTCAGACCCGCACGGACGCCACACGGTGGCCGAGTTGGTGCCAACCGATAAGTTCCCGGGTTTGTATCCTATTGGACGCTTAGACTTTGACACAACTGGCCTGCTGCTGTTTAGCACCGATGGCGAACTTGGTAATGGGCTTCTGCACCCAAAACATCATGTTGAAAAGCGCTATTTAGCCCTGGTAAATGGCCGTCCAACGCCTGCTGAGATTGCTCGTCTTGAAGCAGGTATTCAGCTTGATGACGGCATGACTGCGCCTGCCAAAGCTGCAGTTGTTGAGGGTGAAGAGCGAAAACGTGCCTTACGTGTGCTTGAGATTCCGCCTGCGATTCCTGATTTTGAGCCTAATGGCAGCGTACCCTCTGCACAACGTGCGGCTATTCTGCGAAAGCGTTCGCAGAAGCGTTCAGTGGTGCGCGTCATCTTGCGTGAAGGTAGAAAGCGCCAGGTAAAACGCATGCTTGCTGCTATCAAGCATGGTGTTTTGGCTTTGCATCGTGATAGTTTTGGGCCTATAGAGTTGGGCGATTTGCCACGAGGGGAGTGGCGAGAGTTGACCGCCCAAGAGGTTGCCGAGCTGCACGCTTCCATAAAGAAGTAGGCGACACGCTGCATTCTGCTATTTGGATATAAGTGTCGCGCCTTCGGCGCTCGCGAGTGCGGCATGAGCTTTCGCTCATGCCTACGAAATGTTCTGAGCTGATTGGCGCTGTTTTCCCCTCTAATTTCGTAGGGTCGAGCGAAAGCTCGATCCATAAGTGTAAAGCGCCGAAGGCGCGTCACACCATTAATAAAAAACCGCCGCCTTATCAGGTAAGACGGCGGTTGATGATTTGCGGCTGTGGCGCAGTTTTATGCTGCCTTCTGCAGTTTGGCCTTCTTGCGAGCCTCTTTGCGTTCTTCCATAGCGTTGACGCAAACTGCTGCGGACTGGTCACCGGTGATGTTGACGGTGGTACGCATCATGTCGAGGATACGGTCAACACCAGCAACAAGTGCGATACCTTCAACAGGCAGGCCGACCGACTGCAAAACCATTGCAAGCATGATCATGCCTGAACCGGGTACACCAGCGGTACCAATGGATGAAAGCACGGCGGTTGCGATAATAACCATTTGCTGGCCGATGGTAAGGTCGATACCAAATACCTGAGCGATAAAGATTGCGCAAACACCCTGGTAGATTGCTGTGCCGTCCATGTTGATGGTAGCGCCTAAGGGCAGCACAAACGAACTTACTTCTTTGCGAACACCCAGTTTTGCTGAGCATTCCATATTGATAGGCAAGGTGCCCACCGAAGAAGCGGAGGCAAAGGCAAAGGTGATAGCCTGCATTTGCTTCTTAAAGAAGGTGATAGGAGACATCTTAGCGATAACTTTTACCAGGCCAGAGTACACAATGACCATGTGCAAAATCATTGCCAGGTAGGCTACCAAAATGAGCTTCAAAAGCGGGAGCAAAATGTCTGGGCCATTAGAGGCAACAACAGGTGTGATCAGGCCGAACACGCCGAACGGGGCGATGGAGATAATCATATGCATGATCTTGATGCATACTTCAGACATGCCGTTAACGAAGTCGGCAACAGGTTTTGCCTTTTTGCCAGCAGCAAGAATACCGAAGCCAAAGAACAGCGCAATAACAATGATTTGCAGCATGGAGGCATCGGTCATGGGTTGGACGAAGTTATCGGGGAAAATGTTAACGATGGTATCGATAAACGACGGAGCTGACTTAGCTTCATAACTTAAGTCTTCAGTTGACATGGTATAGCCAGAGCCAACGCTTAAAACGTTAGCAACAACCAGACCAATAATGATGGCGCAAGCGGTTGTGACCAGGTAATATACAATTGTTTTGCCGCCAATTGCGCCAACTTTCTTAATATCAGAAAGCGAAATGACGCCTGCAACCATCGAGAAAATGACCAACGGGACAACAATCATCTTAATGAGGTTCAAGAAAATGGTGCCAAGCGGCTTGATATAGGTTGTAGCAATATCAGGCGCACCCTGGAGGCACAAGCCGGCAATGATGCCGAGGATAAGTGCGATGAAAATCCAGGTGGTCAGCGATAGCTTTTTAAACCACGGCTTGTTGGCGTTGTCGTCATGGACTTGTTCGACAGTGTCTTCGACGTCCTCGACGATTTCCTTGCCAAGATCTTTAATTTCAGACATGGAAATCTCTTTCAAATCGGGTACAGATGCGTGCCATCGCGGATGTTTACGATTGTTGAACTACGTACGCGAAATTAGCATTGCAACATTTTATCCGAACTGACCAATTTGAAACAATTATGAAAACACTTCGTAACATATTCGGCGGCAAGCGTACCGTGAAAGCTATGACTGGAGGATTGGAATGAGGGTAGAAGTGATTTTTTGGGTAGAACTTGACCAAACTAGTCAAATATTGACGAATACGTATTCATTCCAACATAAAGTTACATAAGATATATTATCAATAAAGCGTCAAAAGACGCTTTATTGATAATATGAGTGGCACTGAGTACGTAGAAACATCTCTTTAAGTCGGTTATTGGGATGGTTCTGCTCGATGCGTTATCGGTATATAAGCATCTGGCGACGCTTTATTGATAATATGGGTAACTTATTTTCTTCCAACGCCAATTTTTAGAGCGCTTGTCGGACAGGCGTCAATACATTTACCACAGAGCATGCAGTCTCCGGCGCACACAGCGTTTGCGTTACCTTCAATAACGTCATCAAGAATTTCTGGATCGCATAAACATGCTTTCTTGCATTTTTCGCACCCGATACATGCTTCGTGGTTGATGCGAACATTCAGCAGGCCAACGCAGCCTAGAACTTCGTAGAAGCCTCCAAGCGGACACAGCGCGCGGCACCAAACTCTATGTCCCCAGAATAGCTCTATCGCAATAATGCAAACTAATGTGACAACGCCTGTAACCGAACCTAAAGCAATCAGCTTATTTATGGCTCCAATCGGGTTGAAAATTTCGTATACCGGAATACTCAGTACTAACGAAAGCACCAAAATAGCTGCAGCAATATTAAGTTTAGCATGGCGAACAATAGGCATTTCATAAACCGGAAGACGTAATTTACGTCGCACGAAATCGACGCCTTCGCCAAGCAAATTTACTGGGCATACCCATCCGCAAAACGCACGTCCACGAATAAGGCCGTACACAATCACAACTGGCAGTATGCCCACTAGCCAGGCAGGGTCAAACGTTTTAGAAGCTGCTATTACCTCGAGTGTAGCGAACGGATCGACAATGGTGACACCACCCACACTCGATGAACTGAGCGTGCCAAAAAACGGCAGTTCAGCAGGCGTTTTCATCTGCTCGCCCGTCGCGGCTGTTGTGCCAAATAAGCCCCAGCCAGCGGCAACTACAGGTATAGCAAACGCTACAAGCATGATTACCTGCACGATTCGGCGCGCAATGGTTAGTCGCCTTGGCTTTGCCCTGCGGCTATTATTTTCGCTAGCCTTCCCCATTGTCTTACACACCTTCTGGGTAGATGGTTTTATCATCTTCCCAGTTCAGATAAATTAAATTGACACCAATCACGCCTGTGATGCCTATGAAAGAATTCGCAATATCGTGCGAATCGTCAACCGTCTCAGCTTCGATGGTCACAACAAGTTTGTAGTCATGCACTTCGTGCACCTCTACCCCATCGATTGCAGCTAAAGCCGCGTGAACGCTTTCGACGTAGCCTTCTACACATTCAACGACTAATGACGAGATAACCATGGTAGCCCCTTATGACTCGGATGCATCAGCACTCTTTTGAATGCCGGTGATCTCGATGTGGCAGCTTGAGCAGTTCTGATAGCTTTCGCCGAGGTCATTAAAAGAAGTTGGCGAATCAACGGTGAAATGGAAAGCCGGCAGTTTTGGTGCATCCGTCAGAATCGGCCATGCATTAGCTGTAGCACCGTGGCAGCCATAGCAGCCATGGCTGCCCATTGTTTCAAAGCGCCCGCTATGGGAAGCCTTGGCGGTCGTAACGCGCTGATCAAGGGTTTTGGTTTCACTTGTTTGAGTTGAGCAAGCTGTCATGCCACAAAGGCTTAAGGCGAGTGCACAGGCAAACCCCGCTATAACAACCTTGCGTGAATGTGTGAACTGTTTCATGGTTACCCCTTTATCTTTTCAACCCGCACACAGGTTTTCTTGTAGTCAGGCTCTTTCGAAAGCGGGCAGTAAGCTTCCTGTTGTACCAGGTTAATCAAGGTTTCGCGAGCGAAGAACGGTGCGAACAGGTAGCCCTTCGGAGGCACCGTACGTCCTGCAGTTGAAACGGTGATTTCTACCTCACCGTAACGGCTGACAAGCTTCACGCGGTCGCCGTCGGCAAGTCCCATGTCCTTGACGTCTTCTGGATTCATATCCAAAAGTGCCTCGGGCAATGCTTTATTCAAGGCCGGAACGCGACGCGTCATGGTTCCCGTATGCCAGTGTTCTAGCAGACGACCTGTGCAGAAGTAGAACGGATATTCCTCATCCGGTGTTTCCGCTGGCGGCTCATACGGGCGGAAGCAGACAACCGGCTTGTGATTAGCGGTTTTGTAGAAACTGACACCACCGGCTAGGCCGTGCTCGCCATATTTCTCGATGCCATACTGGTCGTAACCATCCTCTTGCGCGCCGTCGGCGAAGCGCCATTTAGTGGGCAGCCATTTGCCGTTAACTTCACGAACAGGCCAGGTTAAACCGTGCTGGTAGATGTATTCGTCATACGGGGCCAATTGTTTGGCTTCCATCTTCAGTTTCTTGTCAGTATTAATAGCGTTCGCGCGTTCGTTCAGTGACGGGTTGGAGAACGTGCGGTACTCTTCCCAAATGCTGCGGCATGTCTCGCGCTGCGTTTCGTGCGTGAAAGCGCCAGCATTTTTGTCGTACCATTGGCCGAACAGTGTGTCGAATGCATCGGCATCGCCAATCTTTTCGCCATCAAGCACGCGCTTGGCAATCTCAAAGAGCATCCACAGGTCCCACTTGGCCTCCCCTGGCGGGTCACAGGCTTTCTCAAACACTGCAGTGCGGCGCTCGCCGTTGCCAAAGCAGCCTTCACGCTCAACCCACATTGCCGCAGGTAAAACGACGTTTGCGTACTTTGTAGACATCGTCGGGTACACTTCGCTCACCACAATGAAGGTGTCGAAAATGCCGCGATGTTCTTCTTTGCCACGACCTAGGAAACGCGTGAGATTGGTCATCGACTGTGCCCAGTTGTTG
>CAVEUW010000032.1:0-14677 GCA_963619015.1 Senegalimassilia sp.
GTTCCGATGGTTGTACCGACGTTTGCCGCCTGGGAGGCATCGCCTGTAGCTCCGATGTCTGCCATGTTGGGGAACTGCGTCACGTCGAAGCAACCTGAATTCGCGATGCGCGCCACCAGAGGTCCGCCTTCTTCATCAACGGTAAGAAACGGCGCGACACCTGCGCCAACCTGAGAGCAGAATGTTTTCGTGTTTGAAAGCATTTCGCGCAATTGATCTGCGCTTACGATGTTTCTTGAAAAGTAGCACAGGCCACCGACGGGGTATTGAACAAGCGCGTCGTGGGTGATTTGCCCGGCTGCAGTTGCGTCGTCAACGCCGGTAAGCTGCTCGGGCGTGACAATGAATAGCTGGGCTATTTTCTGCTCGAGTGTCATCTTTTCCAGAAGCTCTTGCGCTTTTGTTTTCTGAGCAGGAGCAGGAGTTGCTGCTGTACTGTTTGCGCTATTGCCCTCAGCCGTGCTGTTGGCAGGCTTGTCTTCAACATCTTTAAACGCGGTGTTGCTTGCATTCGTATTGCCCTGGCTTGTGGAACAACCACTAAGCGCAAGTGCCGCTACGCCCATAACCGCAACACAGCCGCGGCGTGAGATGATAGGGTTGCGCATGATTCCTTTATCCCTTCATATGGTGCTTTCCCTGATGAAATATTATCGCATGACCTGCATGTAGCCCCTCAACCTGTTGTTGAAAGGGTGCTGCTTGGGGTGCACAGTAAATTGCTTTTCGAATGGTCTGCGGAATTTAGCAGAGCTTGGCGGGCGCATGGTAGGATATGAAGCCATGAGAATCACGGTTCAACAATTACGCTACTGCAACACCATCGCCGAGATGGGTTCAATGATTGCGGCCTCGCGCCGCTTGAAGGTTGCGCAGCCAACGCTTTCCGAGGCGGTGTCGCTCGTCGAACGCGAACTGGGCTTTTCGGTGTTTAAGCGCAGCAATTCCGGCGTTGAGCCAACAGAGCGCGGGGTGGAATTTCTTGCTCGTGCGCGCCAAGTGGTACAGCAGATGGACAACTTAGACGAGCGTTACGGAACCGGCCAGCCTGACCGCCTGCGTTTTGCGGTTTCCGCCCAGCATTTTTCCTTTGTTGAGCAGGCGTTTGTCGAATTGATGGGCGCTGTACGCGATGCGCGCTACCAAATTGTTTTAAACGAGACGCGCACCATGCAGATTATCGAGGACGTAGTATCGTGTGAAAGCGATATGGGTGTGCTGTTTCTCTCGCGCGCGAACGAGGCTGCGGTTGGACGCTTGCTTGAACGCAACAAACTAGAGTTCCATGAGATGTTTGAGGCGGTGCCGCACGCGCTTATGCGTTGTGGGCATCCATTGGCCTCCGCTGAAACCGTTTCGCTTGATGAACTGGCGAAATACCCGCAGGTTACCTTCATGCAGGGGACGTATGAATCGTCAGCGTTAGCCGAAGAGCCGCTGTGGGCACCTTCTGAGAAAGCCATCCAAGTGAGCGATCGTGGGTTGCAGATGACCACGCTTCTACATTCCGATGCTTATACGGTGACAAGTGGCGTGCATTCTGAGTTCATGGGAACGTCAGCTGTTGTGGCAGTGCCCGTGCGATCAGGCGAGCGCATGCATATTGGCTATGTAACCCTACGCGGCGCCGACGTTAATACCGACCCAGTAGCCGAGCAGTTCGTTACCCTCATGAAGCGCTACGCTGGTGTGAAATAACGGCTATTCACAGCCTTAAAGCTTTAATATTCCCCAATTATTCCTTGCAAGTATTCCTTGTACGATTTTTGCAGGCTTGCTGGCGCCTCTATGCGCACATCGGTGCCTAAGGTGGCAAGCCAGCCGTAGAAGGTGGGCGCTTCCATGACCCATGCGCTCACGTGCGAGCGGCCGTCGTCGCCTTCCACGATGTTTATGTCTTGCCCTAAACGATCAATTACCGTACTTACAGCACCTGGCGCAACCGAAAGTTCCACATGTACTGCTTTGCCGCTAAACATATCGAAGACGCGCTGCTGATATTTCGCTACATCAAAGGTGGCAATCTTTTCGTTGCGGGTGGCTGGCTCATCGGAAATGTCAATGCTACGCATACGGTCAACGCGGTAGTTGGTGAATTCCTCGTATTTGTCGTTCCAAGCAACCAGGTAATATTCGTCGTTCATGTACACCAGCTGCACCGGCGTTTCCACATACAAGGTGCCATCGCGGCGTGCTACTAACTTGCCTGATGCATCGTGCTTGTAGTATTTAAATGCCACCTTGCGCTTCAGGTTCATGGCGCGCTGAATGGCGTCAATGCTGTAGAACACCGTTTCGTTGCTGTGGCCTTTGATGCGGCCTTCAACATGCACGCGTTTGCGCAGGCCATCGGCCATGTACTTACTACCAAGCTTACCGATGGATTTCACCAGTGCATTACATTTGCTTTGCGTAAGGAATCGTGAAGACTGCACGGCGTCGGCCAGAAGGAATAGCTCTTGGTCTTGGAAATCGCGGCTGACTAGCTGATATTCGCTTGGGCGATGCTCGTCTGAGCGGATGATGTCGTAACCGAAGGCACGCAGGCATTCCAGGTCGCGGTAAACCGTTTTGCGCTCAACATCTATGCCTTCTTCGGCAAGCTTTTCGATGATGCCTTGCACCGAAATGCCGTGGGCATCGTCGGTTTCTGTCTCCATGATTTTCGCCAGATATAAAAGCTTCAACTTGCTTTGGGCAACCTTTGCCATGTGAGGCCTCCTGTTGTTTACGCGGCGCCCAACGCGCCGCTTTATTTCTCTAGTTTGGCGATGGTGGCAGCAAGCACGTCTAAGTCGATTGGCTTGCCAACGTGTGCGTTCATGCCGGCTTCTTCGCAGGCCTTTTTGTCGTCGGCGAAGGCGTTTGCTGTCATAGCGATAATTAATACGCTTTGTGCATCAGGGCGATCAAGTGCCCTAATTGCGCGCGTGGCGTCGCAGCCGCCCATAACCGGCATCATCATGTCCATGAAAATCATGTCGAACTGGCCAATTTCACTAGCCGCAAAGGCGTCGACTGCTTCTTGACCATTGGTTGCATGCACCGTGGTAAGTCCAAGTTTGGCAAGTGTGAAGTCAGCAATCTCACGGTTTAGGTCGTTGTCGTCAACCAAAAGCGCTGTTTGGCCACTAAGATCAAGCTTTGTAGGCTCGTCTGCTTTTTGCGCATCAGCACTTTCAATGGTGTTTACTTCAAAAGGAACGGCGACAATAAACGTGGAGCCAACGTCCGGCTCGCTTTCTAATGTAATGGTGCCACCCATGCTTTCCACCATATCTTTAACAATGGAAAGCCCAAGGCCCGACCCGCCCATGGTGGTTTGTGCGTCGTTTTTCGCTTGAACGAAAGGCTCAAACGCGCTCTTTTGGAACTCTTTGCTCATACCGATTCCGGTATCTTGGCACCAGAATTCATATGTTGCTACCTTGCCGTCGAAGGCAATTTCTTTTGTCCAGATAGAAACCGATCCGTTTGGCTTGTTGTACTTAATGGCGTTTGTTGCAAGATTCAGCAACACCTGGCGCAAGTGCAAGGGGCTGCCAATAACGTTTTTGTGTTCGATATGCAGTTTGTCTATATCGACGGAATAGGTGATGCCTTTGTCGCGCGCCTGTGATTCAGCTAAGAAGTCACATTCTTTCAAAAGCTCAATTAAATCGAAAGGCTCGTTTTGCAGCGTGATTTTGCCGCTTTCAAGTTTTCCCAGGTCAAGAATGCTGTTAACGAGCGCAAGCAGGTAGTCGGATGCTTCGTGCGCCTTATGGCGAAGCTCGGCCTGGCGCTCTTTGTCGTCGGGGCAGGTTTCCATCATGTCTAACACGCCTCGAATGCCATTGATGGGCGTGCGCACATCGTGGCTCATGCGGCGCAGGAAATTTGTCTTCGAGTCGTTTGCGCGCTGTGCTTCAAGGGCGGTTTCTTGAAGCTGGCGTTGGTAAGCCAGTTCCTGCTGCTTTACGAAGTTAATGTTCTGCACCACTACAACAACGCTTGCGGTTTGGTTCTTGTAGCGCGCCTGTTCGCGCACGATCATTTGGAACCATCTGTTGCGGTAACTTTGGAAGACGAGCGTCAGTTCCTTGACGCTCGGGTCGTCAAAAGCATGCGCTAGGTTGTCGAAATCCATCATAGTGGCGTAGGGTTCTTGTGAATCCGGCGCCATAAAATCGCGCGTCATAATTTTGATAGCATGGGTTGCAGGGATGGATGTAGGAGCTTCATTAGAGATGTAAGCAGGAATTTGCAGTGCTTCAAACTTGTCGCTGAGAAGGTCAATTTGTACAACGAGCGTTGAAGCTGACGCTGCTGTGTGATACATGCTTACATACATGTGGCGCGCAGCATCGGCGCTGGTTTTCTTTTGGCCCAGGAAAAGCCCGATAAGTAGGGCGATGGCCGAATCAACAACGTTGATAAGCATAAGGTAAGTTGGTGCGAAGAAAACCTGCAATATGAAGAAGGCGGCATACGCAATACAACCTGCGATAACATTGTTTTGAGGGGCTGCGTCAAACATAATAGGCAGGCACGCGAATGCAAGACAGGTAAGAACGCTTGCTATTTGCGATTGGATAAATGTGTCGTAGTAAATTGCAAGTGTGTACCAGATAAAGCAAAACCCGATGGTAAGAATCCAAGATGCTTTAATGGGCTTTTTTGCGACGCTCGGATGCGAAGTCATAAGGCCAACGATAAAAAACGCCACTGCGGCAACAAGGAAGGGAATAAGGCTTATAAGCGAGTGGTGAAATACCGTTGCGCGGGTGGTTGAGAATACAACTGCCAAAAACGCACTGAAGAAACTTACAGGGCGCACCAACGCAACATTGTTTCTCGCAAGTTCTTCTTGATGCCCGTTCATTGAACGATACATTTCCCATTGCTTGCGATTAAAGCCAAGGTGAAACCAGCGACTGATTATGTCGTTATCCATTGGTCACCTCCGGTAATAGTTCCCATTTGAGTACGTGCTAGCTTTTAAATTCAAGCACTGAATCAAGCACTGAACGGCGTTTTCTCGTCTTAGTCATAGTAACTTTCATCGCGCGATGTCGCAACAAAAACCACCTAATCTCACGTGAAGAAGGGCTGATGTCGCTTATAATTTCCCTTATTATTATTCATGCGCAGAAGGGAAGCTTTATGTTTGGTTCTCGTGGTTTTGCAGCTTGCAAATCGCTTACACGAAAATTTGCCTGCGCGGGGCTATCCTTCGTGCTTGCCATGTCGCTTTGCGGTGTCGTGCCTGCTGCCGCGTATGCGGGGGAGGGCTCTAGTGAAGGTTCCTCCGACGATTCAACGGGCTCGCAGTATAGTTTCATCACGGGCAAAACTACCGATGCCGCGTTCTTTCTAACCGACCCCACGAAAACGGATACCGACTTCTACACGAATCTCGCCAGCCCTGCCGGTATTCCCGCTTCTGACGAAAGCTTGATTACCTCGGTCAAAAGCCAGAACCCCTGGGGTAGCTGCTGGGCGTTCGCGTCCATTGCCGCTTCGGAAACCAGCATTTTGGCCAAGCAGCGCGACCAAGGCCAGGAAGCCAAGGCCAACAGCATCGACCTTTCTGAGCTGGCGCTAGCCTGGTGGGCATATTCCACCGTGCCCGAGTCGTACGCAGGGGCCGCTCAGGCAGGCGAAGGCTTTTACACCACGGCCGATAAGAATTCCCTCGTGGACGCCGGCGGTTACCCTGAATTCGCAAGCGCCCTGTTCGCGGCGGGCGTGGGCCCCACAACCGAGGATGACGTGCCCTACCTGCCCTTAAGCGCGCGAAACGGGCAAACCGATAAAATCTCGTATGTCTGCAAGGTGTATTACTCCAATCAGGCACCTGTGACCAGGTGTCTTACCGATAGCATGATTTCCGAGATTGAAAAAGAGCAAAACGTCACCAAGGTCGATAAGCTCTACTATTCAAGCAGGTACGAAACCGGCGAGGACGACGAGGGCAGGCACCTGACCGCCTACGATGACTGGTCGGTTCCCGAATCCAAATACGCCGACCAGGCCTACGAACTTTCCGAAAGCTTCCTTTTGGGCGACATGGTGACAAAAGACGAAAGCGGCAACTATCAAAGCACCAACCAGGACACTATCAAGGCGGTGAAGGAGCAGCTGGTCAACGGCCGTGCGGTTACCACGGGCTTTAGCGCCGATACGTCCCAGCCTGGCCAAGAAGCTCAGGCCAAGTACATCAACATGAGCACCTGGGCTCATTACACGTACGAAGATGCCCAGGTCACCCATGCAGTTACCATCGTGGGCTGGGACGACAATTACTCCAAGGAAAACTTCCTTGATGGTAAACAGCCTCCTGCCGACGGCGCTTGGCTGGTGAAGAACAGCTGGGGTTCCGAGACCGAAAATACCGGCGCGGACGAAAACGGCATCGACCAAAATCTTGGCGACTGGGGCATCACGGACGAAGACGGCAAGCACACCGGCTACTTTTGGCTTTCCTACTACGACCACACCATCAGCATGCTCGAGGCCTTCGACTTCGACATCAACCACACGCTTACCAACACCATCGAAAGCCAGTACGACTACATGCAGTACGTCAAGATGCTGGGACTTGATAGCGAAACCGAGGTGAGCAGCGCTAACGTATTCACTGCCGACCAGGACATTCGCCTGCGCTCGGTTACCTGCCAAACGGTAAAGCCCAACACGCACTTAGCCTTCGACGTCTATTTGCTTGACGACGATGCGGTTAACGAAAGTGGCGTGGTGACCAACCCCACCAAGGGCACGAAAGTGTCCTTGACCGAAAGCGGTCACACGTATGAAACCGACTATGAAACTGCAGGTTATCATCGCTATCTGCCTGACGAGGACAGCTGGATTGCCATGCGTTCGGGGCAGAAGTATTCGGTCGTGGTAACCCAGTACACCACCGACGACACGGGTAAGAAGACCTATTACCAGGCCGCCGGCGCCAATACCGGCTACCCCTCGGATGAGCTGGTTGAAAAGTATCGCCAGATGACCAAAGAGAGGCTTTTGAACCAAGACCTTGCCAGCTTCAAGGGTTACTGGCAAACACAGCTTATGGATGGCGGCCTGACCCAGGCGGAAGCCGAAGAGGCCTTGGGCGAATACAAAGCGGCTCTTATTGAGGAAGGTACGAGCGAAGCTGAGGCAAAAGCCGAGTGCGACGCACTGCTGCCCTATATGACGGCTGCAGCAGAAGGTACCCATATGCCCGAGGCTGACGCAGAAGCAGCAGCCGAGAAGTACGCGAAAGCTATCACGAATACAAAGGACTACACGGACTACCTTGACAACGAGGTGGAACAGCAGATAGAGAAAGCCAAGATGTCGTATCACGTGGCCAAGGTGAACGAAGGTGAAAGCTTCTCGTGCGCAAACGGCACCTGGATCGACTGGACGCAGCGAGTTGAGGAAATCACCGCCATTCCCGAATATGCCGATTTCGCCATCGACAACGCGCCCATCAAGACCTTTGCCGATAAGGCCGATATGGCAACCGTGGCCAGCCTAGACGAGCTGAAAGCGAAGATCGACGAAGCTAAGGCCCTGCTGGAAAGCGTGGTCATCAGCGCCGACGGCACTGATGTTCCCGCTGGCAAGCAATGGATGACGCAGGAGGCTTACGACGCGCTGAAGGCCGCCGCGGAGCGCGCCGAGGCCATCCTTGCGCTGGCCGGCAGCGATTGGCACAGCACCGTTGCTACCACCACGCCCGACCAAGATACCGTTGACGAGTGCCTAGCGGCCCTTACGTGGCAGGCATCTGAGGGCACGGCGTCGACTGACGAAAATAACGATACAACCAAGAGTAACTCTAAGAAGGAGACGGTGACAAAGCCAGCAACTGCATCTCCTGCAACCGGAGATTTCGCATTTGGCGGGCTTCTTGCTCTTATGACGGCAGCTGCTGCAGGTTCTGTTGTCGCGTTTTCTCGCAGGAAGATGAACGAGTAATGTAAAGCTACCCGTACGCGCAAGAGCCCAAGCATCAGCTTGGGCTCTTTTTTAACGTATGCGTAAACCTAAACAGTCGAGTGTTTGTGTGGCAGGAGATATTTCGGGCGGCGTGGCAAGTGTGCGGTGAACGCGCAGTAGGGCTGAGGTGCGCGGCGATACACTTCGCAAGCTGGAATAAACCATTAGTTGAAGCTGCCAGCAGGGCATATTTGCTGAACCTGAAAGCAGCCTGAAAACAGCGTTTATGGTTGTGGTCAGCAATAGAGGGTATTGCTACTCTGAATGTATTGCGCACAGGCGGTTTGCCGCTAGAGTGCGAGAAAGTCTTCAACGTTTAAGGAGGAGCAATGGCGGATTCTACTGAAACTAACACTGAGGAAACCGAGCAGCAAGGCATGCCTGAAATGGGCGGCCAGGGTGGCCCCATGGGCGACGGCATGCCTCCGATGGGTGGCCCGCAGGGTGGCCCTGGTATGGGCGGCCAAGGTGGCCCGATGGGTGGCGGCATGCCCCCGATGGGTGGCCAGGGTGGCCCGCAGGGTGGCCAGGGTGGCCCGCAGGGTGGTCCCGGCATGCCTCCGATGGGCGGCCAGGGTGGTCAAGACGATCAGCAGGGCGACATGCAGCAGATGGGTGGTATGCAGGGCGGCCAAGGTGGCCCCGGCATGGGCGGCATGCCCCCGATGGGCGGCCCGCAGGGCGGCCCCGGTATGGGCGGTCAAGGTGGCCCGATGGGTGGCGGCATGCCCCCGATGGGCGGCCAGGGCATGCCTGATATGCAGGGTGACCAGGGCGAGCAGACTGATTCTGCTGACCAGTCCACCGACGCTCAGGCCTAGGTTCCAACCCATACATATTCGCATTGCGAAGACGAATAGGGGCGCAGATTTGCGTCCCTATTTTCATGTCGTGAAGCGATGTTACGGCTTTTTGCAGTAACTCTCTTTTGCTGTATTGTCCGTTGGCACCCGCAAATGGTGGTACCGCCCTATTCTCGCGTAAACTTTTAACTCATATGCCTATTTACTTAGCTATAATCGAAAATATTACGACGATAGTAGTTGACAGTCTCGCTTTAAAACTCGAGCGGATTGCTCGGGCGGTCTGGCGAAAGAGGCGGATATGATAACGATTGAGCTTAAAAATGCCTGCAAAAGTTTTTGCCCAAGGAAAAGCACAACACCTGTTCAGGTTCTGAAAAACATCAGTGCCAAATTCTCAAGTGGCGAATTGGTTGCTATATGCGGACCAGATGGTGCGGGTAAAAGCACACTATTCAATTGCTTGTGTGGCCTTGATTGCTTTGATGCTGGCGATATTCTTTTCGACGGCGCTTCAGCCATGAAATATAGCGAGCGTAAGTGGGATTCTTTCCGTGCGCATAGCGTTAGTCTTATTTCTAGAGACTCTAATCTGGTTGAGTCGTTAAATGTTTTTGATAATGTTGTTATGGGCAGTGCTTTTAATGGCACGATGCGTATGACTGCGCGCAAGCAAGCGCGTGAAGCACTTAAGCAGGTTGGCTTTGATGGTAAGCTTTCTGCAAAGCCCGATATGCTTACACCGCTGCAGAAGCAGTTGGTGTGCATTGCCCGAGCAATCGTGAAGCAGCCAGAAGTTATTTTTGCTGATGAGCCAACTGGTTCGCTTGATAGCGTTTCGGGCGAAGTGGTTATGGGTGCCCTTCAGGCAGCTAGTAAAGATTGCTTAGTCATTTTGGCAACGCATAACGAAGGTCTTGCAGAAAAATACGCGACACAGCGTTTTGACATGCTTGATGGAATGCTTACGCCAGGCAAAGCTGCATTGCCAGCCGTAGCTGGTGGCGCCTCTGCGATGCGTGCGGCCAGTGCGTCAGCTACTGCAACTGCTGACGATACAGCTACAAACGCTGCATCAACTAAGCGCAAAGTGCGACGCAGCGGCATGGGCTTTTCGTTTGCTCGTACACTTTCATGGGCAGCCTTACACGAGCATAAGGCCCGTTCAGGCTTTTCTATTTTTGCTTCCGCAATCGGCGTTACAGCGCTTTCGCTCATTCTTGCTCTGTCGTTGGGTATGAATGGTTACATCGCCTATATCCAGGAATCCGTTTACGGCTACTACCCAATCACTATTTCAAAATATAAGGGCGCTTCTACCGATTCTGCTACGTCATCAACCTCAACTGACACCTCGCAGACCGACGCAACAAACGAAAAGGAAACCAAACGCGCCGAGTATCTTTCAAACGCTATTAACAACCGTCGCGTGGCGTTAAATAACACCATTGCAACCTTGCTTTCATCGAACGGTCAGTCAACTACTGACACATCGGCAACCCTGCTTAACGATGTAGCTTCGCTTAAGACCTATCTTGACACCAATCCCGACAATGTGATGTCTTCTATCGCCTCAATCGATTACACCTATTCCACCTGCCCTGTTATTTATTCAACAGCTAATGGGAAAAATTTAGAGGTGTTTCCGGGCAGCTTGTTTGGATCTATTGGTTCGGGCACGTCAAGTGCGCGCACTTCGACAGCGTCTATGACAGCGGCTTCATCTATTACTTCGTTCCTGAGCGATTTTAAACAGCTACCTGGTAACGCTTCAGTTTACGAGGATGCAGGTTCGCTTGTGGAAGGCCATTGGCCGCAGAATTCCAGCGAATGCGTGCTCGTGCTTAACACTGATGGCACCATTGATGACACGCTTGCATATACGCTCGGCTTCAAGGACTTCTCTTCAGAGATAGAGCCGCTTATCGAGAAGTACAAAAATGGCGAAAAGGTTGATTACCCGGGCATTTATGACTCGTATGCGTATACAGATGTTGTTGGTATCACGTTTAAGGTGATAAACCCTGCTGATGCCTACCAGAAACAGGCTGATGGTACCTGGGAAGACATGTCCTCCGATACCGATTATTTGAATAACTTGGTTGCTAATGGGCGTAACCTTACTATTGTTGGTGTAGTTAAGCCGGTATCGGGCTCGAAGGCTGATGCAGCGCTTTCAACAGGCATTTATTACCATCCGACGCTTACCAACGAATGCATTGACCTTGCGGCGTCTTCGCAGATTGTGCAAGAGCAGCTGGCAAACCCCGACGTAGACGTATTTACGGGTAAAACGTTTGCGTGGCTTAAGCATGCAGGTACTATTACCGAGCGCTTTGACTTCTCCAATATCATTAATGTCGACACAGATATGCTTGCTTCATGCGTAACGTTGCATCCTGAATTACTTGAATTTAGTGAAAGTGACTTCGAAGAGGAAAAGAAGGAAATTGTTGAGGAGGTGCAGCTTTCTGACGAGGAAGTTGCCAAGATGCTGACTGAGCTTTTGAGCGATCCTGAGTTCCAAGAATTCATTACTGACTTAGCATCTAGTCCTACCTTTGACAAAGATCTTGAAACTGCCTTGGCTGAGGCTGGTGCTGCATATGCCGAATATTGTGCCGCGAAGCTAGCCGACGAACAAACCCCAGAAACAGCTGAGGTATATTTCAGCGAAAAGGGCGAGGGCTACGCTTATACATTGCTTGCGCAAACATTGCTTCCAGCAAGCATGGAAGAAGACATTGCGAACTTTGTAGCGAAATATGCAACTCGTGTGTCTGATTACATCATGCAGACGCTTGAAACCGAGCTGAATGCTTTGCTGGTTGATGTGCAAAATCAGCTCGTGAAAGAGCTGGAAGATATTGAAACCTGGCTTAACGAAGCGAGTGAATATGACGGACCGGGTCTCATTGAATTCGACGAAGATAAGTTTGCCGCTGCTATTCAAATCAATATTACTGAAGAAGATGTAAGTCAGCTTGGCTATTACTTGTGTGGAAAAACATCTAACACCTATGCGGGCAACTTGAGTGACTTGGGCTACACAACCTATGACACGCCAATTTCCTGCGCGATTTATTCGAATTCGTTTGCTGACAAGCAGAAAATCTCGGACGTGTTGGATAAGTACAATAACGAACGAAAAGCAGCAGACGATGAAACGAAGGTAATCTCGTACACCAACCTAGTTGGCACTATTGGCAATCTTGCGCAGTCGGCGGTGACAGCTATCGGCGCAGTTCTTACATTATTTGTTGTGATTGCACTTCTGTATGTGTTCATTTTGATTGCCATTGTTTGCGGCATTTCCACGTTACAACGCGCGCGTGAGGCGGGTATTTTGCGAGCACTTGGTGCATGCAGAAACGATATCTTTATACTCTTTGACACACAGACACTTTTGCTTGGGTTTGTTTCCGGCATCGTTGGTTGCGCTATTGCGGCACTTGTTGGAATGGCTATTAATACAGCAGTTGCCAATGCAGGTGTAACGTATGAAATCGTTCAACTGACACCACAGATTGTTATTGGTGTGATTGTTGGCTATGCGGTTGTGGCGGCTATTGCCGGCATAATTCCCTCGCTTATTGCAAGTCGTAAAAATCCGCTGCGCGCTATAAACCGATAGGGCGGATTTGCCTCCTTTTAAGAGGATTTACGAAGACCGCGCATCGTGAAACGGCTAAAATAAACGTGTAATCTTCTTTAGGAGGTGCCATGAAAGGGAGTAAATTACACAGCATTACTGGTTACTCGCGCTTTATTGCCTCCGTCCCGGTATTGGGTTTGTTTATTTCGGCCGTGGTTATGACCGTGGCTACCCTCGTGCGTACCTGCGTGGTTACTTTCCAGGCCATAACGCTTCAAATTGAAATTCAGGACATGTTGGTCGAATACATCGAGTTCGCCGATTATTTCTTGCTTGCTATCGTGCTCTACATCATGTCCGTGGGTTTGTACTCGTTGTTTATCGATGACGATATCAAGCTGCCTTCCTGGCTTCGGCTCCATACGCTCGACGATCTGAAAGAAAAGCTCGTCAGCGTGATCATCGTCGTCATGGGCGTATTTTTCTTGGGTCGACTGCTGCATGGTGCCGACGCGCGCGACCTGTTGTATATGGGCGTGGGTATTGGTGCCGTGGTGCTGTCGCTCGCGTATTTCGTTCGCCATGTTATGGCGGCTCATCACGATGACGCAACAGACATTGACCACGACATAATGCTGCATGTCTCGCCTACACTGCGTGATTCTTCGCCCGCTCATGATATGGAAGAAAACCCGCAGTGAAATAAGGTGTTATAGGGGGGGGCAAAAGCCTTCGCCTTGCATAGTGTAGGATTGGTTGTTTTAGCGAAAGGAAGAACCAATATGGCAGCTACAAGGGTATTTCACAATGGCAAGGTCTACACGGTAAACAAGGAACAGCCGTGGGCCGAGGCGGTCGCGCTCGAAGGCAACAAGATTGTCTACGTTGGCTCAAACGAAGAGGCGCTCAAGCTTGCCGACGACGCAACCGAGGTCGAAGACCTTGAGGGTAAGATGCTTCTGCCCGGCTTTATCGACGGCCATATTCATCCGCTTATGACTGCGGCATTTGCTTCGGGCGCACAGCTTGCTGGGTGCACATCTGAGCAGGAAATCCTTGACGTGGTCCGTGAGTATGTCGAGGCCAACCCCGATAGCGAGGCTTATTTCGGTCAGGGCTTCTCTGACGCAATCTTTGCCGACTATCATCCTTTGGCAGATAGCTTGGATGCCATCTGCGCCGATAAGCCTATTTTGTTGGTGGCTTCCTCGTGCCATGGTGCATGGTGCAACCATAAGGCATTCGAGGTTGCTGGCGTCGACAAGAACACGCCCGACATCACCCCAGGCAGCAATTATTTCGTACGCGACGAAGAGGGCAACCCCACCGGTCGCTGCATTGAAAGCTGCTATATCAAGGTTGCCAAGGCCGCTAATTACTTCCCGGCCGAAAAGCTTATGACGAATATCGGCGGCTTGGGCAAGGAGTTCGCATCCCTTGGCTACACCACGTTCGCCGATTGCGGCGTGTTCGGTTTCGTGGTCGATTCCCTCACGCAGGAATTCGCCGACTTCCTGAACAGCGACGACTTCACGCAGCGTATGTTCGGTGGTTTCTACTTGGCAACGAACGTGCACGACATGGACGAATGCCTTGAAAGCGCAGCCGAACTGGCAGAAAACCTTGAGCCTACCGATCGTTTGGCGCTTAAGTACTTCAAGATCTTAGGTGACGGTGTTCTCGAGGCGCGCAGCGCTGCTATGGTAAGCCCGTACGACACCGGCGTGAAGGCGCTGCCTAATTTCAACTCCGAGCAGGCCTCTCAGATGGGCCTTGCCGTAGCAGAGGCCGGCTACGACCTGTATATGCACGCTATCGGCGACGCGACCACCACGGTTGCACTCGATATGGCGCAGGCCGTGCGCGAGGCGGGCTACAACGACACGCGTATAGCCATCGCCCACAGCCAGTGCTGGCAACCGGGCGAGATCGAGCGCGCAGGTAAGCTGGGCGTGTTCATCAACTCCACGGGTTCTTGGCATATTGCTCCTAATGAGTGGTACAAGGAACACATCGGTGTAACCATCCAAGGGTTCCAGTATCCCATTCGCAGCTTGATTGACGCTGGCTGCAAGTATGGTCAGGGCTCTGACTTCCCGGTGGCCGATGGCAAGCCTGATCCGTTCGTTTCCATCGAGGTCGGCATGCGTCGTCAGATGGTAGGAAGCGACGGCCCGGCACCTGCAGACATCTGCGAGGCTCCCACG
This sequence comes from Senegalimassilia sp., assembly GCA_963619015.1. Classification (GTDB taxonomy): domain Bacteria; phylum Actinomycetota; class Coriobacteriia; order Coriobacteriales; family Eggerthellaceae; genus Senegalimassilia. The sequence goes on from CAVEUW010000032.1 coordinate 14,583, forward strand.
TTGGAAGAGAGCATCGAGAGCTTCACCATCAACAACGCCTACGAGGTGCGCATGGAGGACAAGCTTGGCTCCATCGAGGTTGGAAAACTTGCCGA
>CAVEUW010000032.1:14955-22187 GCA_963619015.1 Senegalimassilia sp.
GACAACACCACGGTTATGCTCGAATACATCGACAAGTACGCGGCGGAAGGCTGCGACTTAATTGTGTTCCCTGAAGGCGCGGGCGACGGTATTGCTCCTACGCCGCAAGGCCGCATCGACTACAACAATGCTTTGCGTCCAAGCGCGAACGAGGAAGCAGCGCGCAGCATGTTCGAGTTCGACGAATATGTCCCTGACGGCCCGATGTGCCAGGCGATGATAGCGAAGGCTGTTGAGCGCGGTGTTTACGTTGTGTGGAACATGCAGCGTCGCAGCGAGATCGATCCGGGCATCTTCTACAACACGTCCGTGCTTGTAGGACCTGAAGGATATATCGGCCGCTACGACAAGGTGCATTTGCCGGGCGGCGAGCAGCTGATCAATTCGAATGGCCAGGGTTTCCCGGTGTTCGATACGTCGATCGGCCGCATCGGCATGGCGATTTGCTACGACTCGTTCTTCGAGGAGATTTACCGCATCTACGGCCTGAAGGGCGTCGATATCTTGGTGCTCTCGACCGGCATTCCGCGTGATTACCAGGATTCGCCTGCTGAAACCGACGGAACGTACCGCTTCTTGAAGTCGATGCTTATCTCCGAAGCAATGAGCAACGGCCTTACCATTGTTGCCTCGAATGCCGGCAACCCGGGCGCGCTGCATCACAGCATGGTGGTGAACGCTCGAGGCGAGGTTTTGGCGGAAGCACCCGAGGAAGAGCCCGATGGCGTGGCGGTTGCCGAAATCGGTTGGCCGGCGCTTGAGAACGGCAAGCATTTCGTCACGAATTCTTGGGGCTTGAACATGCATAAGGACCGCCACCCCGAGATGTATATGGAGCTTGTCCGACTGCAGGAAGGCCACTATTTCGCCAATAACGCGATCAAGGCCGACTACAACGACTCGTTCCCTCTGTAGAAGGACCGCTATAGGCCCCGCTTAGGCACTGCCAAGCGGGGCCTTTTCGTTGAGAGCAAAGGAGATGCTTATGTATACGATGAAAACCGCAGGCGCGGATTAAGGCCAGCTCATACGCGAACAACGTCTATTACGTCGTGTCGAACAACGCAAACCCTGGCGCGCTTGGCCATTCGATGATTTGCAGCCCCAACGGCAAGTTCCTGGCCGAAACCGAAGGCTTTGGCGAAGGCATGGCAGTCGCTGATTTGGGTATTGTTTCGGAAGAGCTTACCGAGGCGCGCATCTTCGGCAATTGCGGCTTGAACGTGCTGAAGGCGCGCGAGCCGCAAACATACGGTCGTGTTTGCGATCCTAACAGGTAAAGTTAGGTAAAGCGCGTATACCGAAAACGGCGCGGCTCTATCATGCGGCTTGACAGCCCAAGTTGCGCCGCTGAGCTGTGCCGCTTGAGCGATTTTGGAAATCGCCCACACTACTTCATTCAACAACCCGCTTGCGAATTTTGCTTATCGCGAGCGGGTTGTTGAATCTTTCGAGGCTCATAGGGCAGACTGCGCCCTATGAGCCTCCTTTATTGCTTGCCTGCTGAATGACGGATCACTAAACCATCTGTTCACTCAAGGCAAAAGTAAGCGTTTCTAGGCCTTGTAAACCGTCTGACCGCCACGGATGGTCTCGAGAACCGATGTCTTGTGGATGTCGGTTACCGGAATGTCGAAGAGGTTCTGGTCGATCACGATCATGTCCGCCAGCTTGCCTTCTTCAATGGAGCCAAGTTTGTCTTCCATGCGAACTTGCCAAGCGTTGTTGATGGTCCAAGACTTGATGCATTCTTCAAGCGTTGGGGCTTCGTGAGCCTCCGTCGAGACGGACGTATCGCCAACCTTGCGCCTTGTCATGCCAACCTCGATGCATTCGAAAGGAGACGGATCTCCTTCGCTTACCGGAAGGTCCGTTCCCTGGCCGTACTTGCAGCCTGCGTCAATCAATGAGCGAACAGGGTCGGATGCTCCATCCATATTTACCCCAAGACGCTCTTTGTAGTCGGTAGCTGTCATGGTGTGCCAAGAACCTGTGAAGTTAACGAATACGCCCAGTTTCCCTGCGCGTTCGATGTCGCCATCGCACCAACATTGGCTGTGGGAGATTGCGATTCGGGTGTCATCGTAACCTGCAGCTCGCACAGCCTCCGCCATGTCGAGCGCCATGTGGGTTGTAGCATCTCCAATCGCATGAATGTTGATGTCGTAGCCGCATGCAGCAACCAAAAGCCCCATAAGGCACGTTTCATCCGTTGTGAAATTCGGTGAAACTTGCAGACCCGTGTCATATGGTTTCACCATCGCCGCGGTGCGCGACTCTAAGACGCCATCCGCAACGATTTTGAAAACCCTGAATCCAAGCTTGTCGCTTTCTTTTAGCTGCGGCACCAGCCTGTGCGAATCGATGATGGCTTGCCACATGTCGCTTTTGCTTGAGGCGAAATAGAAACCGCCGAAGAAGCGCTGCGGGAATTCGTCGCTGTTGATGAACTCGGCGAATTTTTCGTCCAAGGAATTCGTGATGAACTCTAAATCGCCCATGTCGGCAAACGTCGTGTATCCATAAGCTGCCATTTTGTTGCCAACATTAAGAACAGCCTGGCTAAACGTTTCCGTAGGGAAGTAGTTAGCGTACTTCGCAAGTTGGAAATAGCAGGTCTCGATGCATCTGCCAGTTGGGTTGCCTTCCTCGTCGCGCACGAAATAGTTTGAGCCAGGTGCAATGTCTGGGGTGTTTTTATCAACGCCGGCAACTTCGAATGCCTTGTGGTTGCACCAAGCACCGTGACACGATGCGGATGCCAGCAAAATCGGCTTATCGGCGCAGATTGCGTCCAAGCTGTCCGCCAAAGGATTGTAGCTGGCGAACATTTCGTCCATGAAGCCTTGTCCAAAATAGGCGTCTTTGTTGGGATGTTCGTTCACATATTCGGCTACTGCATCCAAAACGTCTTGTTCATTTTCGCAATCAGCTAGGTTGATACCGCCTTCAAAAGCAGCTGCCATAAGCGGGTGAATGTGACCATCGATGAAACCGGGCAACATCATGTTGCCTTGCAAATCGGCCACCTCTGTGTTGGCATCCGCCAGCTTCATGGCACCGTCGTTGCTGCCAACGTAGATGATCTTGTCACCCTCAACCGCCACGGCTTCCGCCCATGGCTGGCTTTCATTCACGGTGTAGATCTTGCCGTTCGTGAAAATCCTTGTTGCTGCCATAAATGCAACCCTCCTTTGGTTTCAAAGCCTTCGTTAATTCAAGAACCCACCTGTACTGATCTTAGGAAACCTTTTTCCCTTTGAAGTACACCTCCTCGGGCATGGTATGGCTGATTCCAATAACCGGAGCAGCCGTAAGATCAACTGGTAAAACTATGAAGTCGGCGTCTTTCCCCACCGTGATAGAGCCCTTTGTATCTTCTAGGCCGATTTGCTTAGCGCCGTTAATCGTATAGCCCTCAATCAGTTCCTCGATAGTGCAAGATTGCTCGGGCGTAAGGGCATTGTCGGTGATTCCAAAATAGTCGCCGTTCAGCGTTTTCTCATCGTACCTACGAGTCACACCAAGTTCCATGCTGAAAAACGGAATCCAGTTGGCGAAGTCTCCAAAGCCGATTTGGTCGCAGCCGAAAGTAACCGTGCCGCCTGCATCGATGATATCGCGGACGCGATATTCGTATCTGAAGCGCTCGCCTAATGCCTTCTGCATGTGCTCATATCCTCCGGATACGGCAGGAGGAGCAAACCACCATGGGGTGAAGTTCGCGAATACACCAAGCTCTCCGTAGCGGGGAATGTCTGCGTCTGAGCAAAGCTCATTATGAGCCAACGTCACCTTGCTTGTAATGGGTCGTCCAAGTTCCTTATTCGCCTTTTCGACGGCATTGAGGCACATGTTGATAGCGGCGTCGCCGATGACGTGCAGGTGCACATCGAAACCGTTCGCGTCGCATTCCTTTATGAGCTCGGTTAGTTTCTCTTCGCTGCAGATTTTGCCGCCGACAAGGCCGTTGTCATAACGCGGCTCGAGCAAATATGAGGTTGAGATAGCGGACGTTCCGTCTATCCACAGTTTGAGCGTGCGAACCTTTAGGTGCTCGGTGTTGAATTCTTTGTTGTAGCGTTTCAGCTCTTCCATTATGTCGGGAAGATATTTTGGAAGCATCGTGCCGTAGGAGCCATTGATGTCGACTGAAATTTCACCTGCGCGGTCCATCTCGGCGATTATGCGATAAACTCGCTCGCCGAATTCCGGCACGGCCGGCATTGCGCACTCGGTAAGGGTGGTCAATCCAACTTGCTTGCAAAAAGCATCGAGTCGCTTAATCTCCGAGATTATGTACTCGTCGCTTATGTTATCAACAGCGGCTAAGGTGGCTTCACTTGAGCACCCTTCGTAGATTTCGCCCGTCAAATGCCCGTTTTCGTCTCGCACAAGGTACGACAAGCCAGGAGCTGGGTCGGGAGTGCCGTCGTCGTAACCAAGCATTTCAAGCATTTTAGAGTTGCACCAGCCGAAGTGCGGTTCCTCTTCTAGAACATAGATGCCCTCTTCGGTTGTGATCGCATCTAAATCCTCTTTGGTGATTCTTTCGCCTTGCATCCAAAGTTGGCGAATCATGAAATAGTGAACAGGATCGCCGGCGTCGGCATGTACTTTCTGGGCTATGTCTGCAAGAGTTGCCTCTTTGCCCCGCTGATTAATCACAGGGTACTTGAACAAGCACATTGCAAGGGAGCAAGGAATATGAGCATGTGAATCAAACATGCCTGGCATGATGAATTTTCCGCCAGCGTCATGAACTTCGCCTTCGAAGCTGGCCAAGCCCGCTTCGTCGCCAACGTAGACGAACTTGCCATCTTTGATGGCGAGCGCTGAGGCGTGGGGCTGTTGCTTATCGACGGTGTAAATGTTGGCGTTCTTTAGAATGTAATCGGCCTGAATAGCAGGGTCGCTTTTGGCTTTATCCATAAAACTGCCTGCCTTTCAAACCCTGTGTTGGCAGTACGCCATAAATGTGGAGGCTGGCTACCAACGCGTCGCGCAGCTAACCATAGTTTTATTGTAACACGAGGTCACGGGGTTGATTTAAGGAATAGAATCTTTGGCTATTCAATTAAAAATAATCGTTGCACCCGTGAATTTCATACCGCGCTTTTTAAATTGCGAAATCAAACGTTAAATCGTCGTCTTCGAAAAAGATTACCTTTATGGTGCGCTTGTTGCAGTTAGCGACGCACTGCCAAGCGCTAATCCATGTAGTCGGCTCGTCTCTGAGCTGATCAATCGTCAAAGAACGCAGTCGTTTGCCATCTTCTCGCAGAACGGACATGATCTTTTCTTTGTACTTTTCGCTTTTAGCCATTTCAATGGTGATGTAGGCGTCTGCGTCATCGGGGTTACCTATGTAGCCCGTGGTTTCGCCCCTGGGATCGAAGATGCAATTGTCAGGATCTTCGACCTGCGAATATTTAACCTTTTTGATGAGCTCCATCATGTCGGCTTCAGTTTTGACGTCCGCTATGCCGCCCATAAGAACTTCGTATCTGCCAAAGCCGTCGCCGAAAACGGCCCTATCCTTATACTCCTCATTGATGTAGAAATTCGCATGACACTCTGCGCCCTCAGTCCATACGAACTTGTTATCGACGATTTCCAGAATGCCATGACGACCGGAAGCCTCTGCAACGAGATATGCCCCAGACCACCTCATATCGCCAAGGACCATGTCATAGGCATTCACGTTTTGTGCAAGCTCGAGCACCTCGTCAACCGTTGCGCACTTTTCGCCAAAATACCTGAGTACTGCTGGGTAACACAGGCTAATATCCGCATCTGGGTTTGTACCAGTGGTCATTGCGATGTTCGTCCAGTCGGGCTGAACAAGCCTCATATCGAGTTCGATATACAGGCCTTTTTCGTTCATTACATCGTATGTTGAAAGCAGCACCGCTGTAAGTTCGTCTTGCGTGATGCCGATTTCCCTAGCCTCGTCATAAGTTGTCCCGAAATAGGGGTTGTATGCGAAACCAACAGTTTTATAGCCGTTTTGAGTGTCGGTCTTAACGACATAAGCTGGGTTATGGCTGTAGCCAAGATCCATTGATCTGCCTACTACCATATCGCCGTTGTTAAGCTTTTTGCAGATGGCGGAACACCCGGCCGCACAAAGCGTTTCCTTGCATTTTTTTTCGATTGCAGCGTAGTCGACTTCTTTCAGAACTGGAAGCTCAATAAGGTAGTCGCCAAGAACCTTTCCCTTGATCTTTTCGGGCGAAGCGTGCATTGCTCCTGCGGAATCTTTGCTCGTGAAGTTATCCATAGCCAGCCTTCCTGAGTGATGTCGGTTACTGCCTTCTATTTTTGATTGTCGCAAACGGCGCCGCTATTCGTCCAATGGCACAAGATTACTGAAGTATTGCGTGCGACCGGCAATTACGTCGTCGTAGAAGCCCTGCTTCCAATCGATGTAGTCGATGCTCGCCTGGATTTCGGCAAGCTGTTCAACTAGGCGCTCGCGCTTTTCGGCAAGCATAACTTTTCGCTCTGGAATACTCCCCTCCCCTTGCAAGCAAAGTTGCAGGTACTCGCGCATTTCGTCGATGCTCATGTCGCATTTCTTCAGGCAGGTGAGGCTTTTCACCCATTCCAAGTCGCGCTCGTCGAACACGCGACGGTTGTTCTTGTCTCGCTTCACATTTGGCACAAGGCCCTGATTGCAGTAAAACTTCAGGGTTTGATAGGTCATATCCGCTTCGCGGCAAACCTGCATCATAGTGAGCAGCTTGCCCGAAGCTTTTACGTGCTTGGGTGCGTTTGCGGTCTGCTTGCTGCTTTTGGGTTTTTCTGCATGAGCATGAGGCATTGTTACTCCAAAAAATTTGTAAATAGCTATTGACCGATAGTTACTATCGGTTGTTATAACCGCATTGTCAAGTTAAAACGATAACGAAACGGAGCGGTTATGACTTTCGATCAAAACAAAATGATGCATGTAGAGCTTTCCAACGGCATAAAGATGCCTCAACTTGGCTACGGTGTGTACCAGGTTACGCAAGAAGAATGCGAGCGCTGCGTTCGCGATGCGCTTGAGGTTGGCTACCGCCACATCGACACAGCACAGAGTTATTTCAACGAAGAGCAGGTTGGCGCTGCTGTTGCGGCATCTGGCATCGACCGCAGCGAGCTCTTCCTTACCACCAAAGTATGGCTGGAGCATTACGGCGAAGGCGCCACGCGCGCTTCGGTGGAAGAATCGCTGCGCAAGCTTA
>CAVEUW010000033.1:0-20224 GCA_963619015.1 Senegalimassilia sp.
CACCAAGAATACGAGCCAATGTCGTTCCCTTCCTTTAACCCTGACGCTGCTTGTGGCGGGGGTTCTCGCAAATTACGAGCACCTTGCCGTGGCGTCGGATGATCTTGCACTTGTCGCACATTTTCTTGACCGAAGGACGTACCTTCATTTCAATTTCCTTTCGGTTAATGCGGTCCTATATTTCCACACCCAGCCGCTGGTGGTAATTCTCGACAATACTGGCGCGCCGGCTGTGCGCGCAAAGGGTTGCTGGCGAACTACTTGAAACGGTACGTAATACGTCCGCGGTTCAAGTCATAGACGGACAGCTCGACTGTCACTTTGTCGCCGGGCAAGATTTTGATGTAGTGCATACGCATCTTGCCGGAGATGTGGGCCAGAATTTCATGGCCATTTTCCAGCTCTACTTTGAACATGGCGTTGGGCAGGGCCTCAACGACCGTGCCACCCAGTTCGATAACATCTTGTTTGGTCAACGGTGCTCCTTCAAGCAAATCTGTCTTAACGCAGCAATCCGGTATGTTACCAAAATATTTAGTTGTGGAGATGAGAATACACAAAGAGCACAAGACCAATGAAGCTCTTGGCTTTTTCAGTACCTGCATGTCAGGCGTGCGGTCTAGATGCCGCGCAGCAACTACCACTAAGAATTGGGCAGCGCCGCCAGGTATTCGCGCTTGCGCGCAGCCGCCTTGTCGGCTTTGGGCGTGTGCTGCAATGCAGCGGCAGCCCTTAGATTTGCATTATGATACCCGTTCGTGGCGAGCCGTCAAGTGGTTGTGGAGGAAGTTCACGAACACACAAGGTAATGTGTGGGTCGGTAGGTTGGCCAGCAGGGCGCACGGTGGCTAGCCAGCATGGCGCACGGCAGAAGGGCGCACGGCAGCTAGCAAGCATGGCGCACGTCAGAAGGCCGCATGGCAGCTAGTCAGCATGGCGCAGCCAGCTAGCCAGCAGGCCACCCCTTCCCTATCGGGCGTTTACACCTTTACTTTCGCCAATAATACGATGCAACTCTTCAATATAACGATCAAGCAGTTCGGCAGGCTTTCGTTCGGCGTGCATGATGTAGCCGACCGTCATGCGCTCGGGCGTGTCGAGCGGGATAGATGCAATGCCGGTATGCATTTCGCTGGAAAGAACGCCGGTAGAAAGCGTGTAGCCATCTGAGCAGGCAAGCAGGTTAGAAAGTGTGCCGCGGTCGGAAATTCGAATATTGCGCGCGTGCTCGACATAACTGAGCGGCTCTTCAGAATAGTAGAAGGAATTGACGGTGCCTTGTTCGAAGCTGTAGCGCGGCCAAGAAGCAAGTTCTTCAAGCTTGATAAGCTTTTTCTTTGCAAGCGGGTGGTTTTCGCCAACAAATACATGAACGCCAGCGTCAAAGAGCGGGCAGAAACGGACCTCGGCGTCGTCGAAAGCCTTTTGCAACACGCGCTGATTGAATGAGTCTAAATAGAGTATGCCAATTTCGCTACGGAACGAACGCACGTCGTCAATAATGTCGGCGGTTGTGGTTTCGCGCATGATGAATTCGTAGTCGGAATCTTGGCAACTTTCGGCCACATTCATAAATGCTTCAACACTGAAGGCGTAGTGCTGTGTAGAAACAGCCAAGCGCTGACGAGGCTTTTCCTTGCTGGCATAGCGAGCTTCAAGCATGTTTGCCTGCTCGATTACCTGGCGGGCGTAACCTAGAAGTTCGGTGCCGTCGTTGGTAAGCGTAACGCCGCGGTTACTGCGCGTGAAAATGGAAATACCCAGTTCCTGCTCTAATTCTTTAATTGCCGTGGAAAGGTTTGACTGCGATGCATACAGGTTTTGCGCAGCAGCATTGATGGAACCGTATTCAGCAATTGCAATTAAATAGCGAAGTTGTTGCAGCGTCATGAGCGCGTCCTTTTGTTGACCCTTGGAATTCTTGGTTGCATTGTATACCGGGTCATCGTTCGTTCATATAACAACAACCTTTACACAATTATTCGTTGACCCGCCGGCGATTGGCAGGTATCATAGTCAACCGCGCAAGTTGGGCCGTTAGCTCAGTTGGCAGAGCAGGGGACTTTTAATCCCAAGGTCGAGGGTTCGAATCCCTCACGGCCCACCAGCGCGTCTTTGCTGCAAGTGCAGCGTCTTTTTAGACTGGGCCATCGTCCAACGGCAGGACTCTGGTTTTTGGTACCAGCTACCTAGGTTCGAATCCTAGTGGCCCAGCCATTTTCTGATTGCTTTCAACAAAAAACGGATAGCAGGTCCACCCCGGGTGGGATTCGAACCGATGGCAAATTGTGTGTCGCGCCTGGCGGCGCTCCCTAATGCGGGTTGAGCTTTCGCTCAACCCCACGAAATTTTGTTGCATATCGACCAAGGGTGCGACGCATGCAAAACCCCGCAAAATCGTGCTGCATATCGACCGAGGGTGCGACACGCACAAAGTCCAAGAAATCATTGCTGTGCAGTGCCAAAAGCACAACGCATATAAAAAAGCGCCCTAGGAGGGGCGCTTTTCATTCGCAGCTATCTTTTTCGCTTAACGCATGTTGCTGGCGTAAGGAGCCTTGTCCTTCAGCAGAACGTCGTGCGCGCCACCTTCCACAATAGAGGTGGAACTGATAACAGTAAGCTTGGCCTTGTCCTGGAATTCCGGGATAGTCAGCGCGCCGCAATTGCACATAGTCGACTTGATCTTCAGCAGCGTAACGGCGATGTTGTCCTTCAGCGGGCCGGCGTAGGGCACGTAGGAGTCGACGCCTTCCTCGAACGACAGGCTCTTCTTGCCGCCCAGGTCGTAACGGCCCCAGTTGCGGGCACGGGCGGAACCCTCGCCCCAGTATTCCTTCATGTAGGTGCCATTGACCATGACCTTGGCCGACGGGGACTCGTCGAAGCGGGCGAAGTAACGGCCCAGCATGACGAAGTCGGCGCCCATAGCCAGCGCTAGCGAGATGTGGTGGTCGTACACGATGCCGCCGTCGGAGCAGATGGGCACGTAAACGCCGGTCTCCTTGAAGTACTCGTCGCGGGCCTTGGCAACCTCGATGGTAGCCGTGGCCTGGCCGCGGCCGATACCCTTGGTCTCGCGCGTGATGCAGATGGAACCGCCGCCGATGCCGATCTTCACGAAGTCGGCGCCAGCCTCGGCCAGGAAGCGGAAGCCTTCGCCATCAACCACGTTGCCGGCGCCAATTTTCACGCTGTCGCCATAGTGCTCGCGCACCCACTCGATGGTCATCTTCTGCCAGTCGGAATAGCCCTCGGACGAATCGATACACAGCACGTCAGCACCAGCCTCGACCAGCGCGGGAATGCGCTGCTCATAGTCGCGAGAGTTAATACCCGCGCCAACCATGTAGCGCTTGTGGCCGTCGAGCATCTCATCGGGGTTCGACTTATGGCTGTCGTAGTCTTTGCGGAACACCATGTATGCAAGCTTGCCTTCAGCATCAATCAGCGGCAAGGAATTCAGCTTGTGATCCCAGATGATGTCGTTGGCAACCTTGAGCGTAGTATCAGCAGGAGCGGTAATCAGCTTGTCAAGCGGAGTCATGAACTCGGAAACCTTTTCGTCGCCGGTCATGCGAGAAAGACGGTAATCACGTTCGGTCACAACGCCGAGTAGCTTGCCATGAGCCGTGCCGTCTTCAGTAACAGGCATAGTAGAGTGGCCAGTTGCATCTTTCAGGGCAACGACCTGGTTCAACGTCATGTCGGGGGAAAGGTTCGCGTCCGACTCGACAAAACCGGCCTTGTAATCTTTAACGGCCTTGACCATGGCAGCTTCCTGCTCGATGGTTTGGTTGCCGTAAATGAACGAAAGGCCGCCCTCGGTAGCCAAGGCAACGGCCATATTGTTATCAGACACGGCAGCCATGATGGCAGACACCATAGGGATGTTGAGCGAAATGGGGCATTCTTCCTCGCCCTTGCGATATTTGACCAAGGGAGTTTTCAGGCTCACCGACGCAGGAATGCACGTTGATGGGGTGTGACCAGGAACAAGCAGATACTCGTTAAACGTGCGGGACGGTTCGTCATAGTAGAACGCCATGGGGGCTCCTTCGCTTCAGGCCGGATTTTGTTGCTAGCCATTATAGGAGCGGCAAGCAGCCTTGCGAAGGTTCGTGAAAAAAAATACGTCGATTACGAAAAAATGCCCGCAAACAATGTTGCTGCGGGCATTTTGATAGGCGAAATTGTTGGGGAAGCTGCCGTCTGCGCCGACAGATAAACGTGCAGGCAACGGGCGCGCTTAAGCCCCTAGCCAGGTGCTTATGATTCGTCGCCTTCTGGGAACTTGGCGCGAGATAGCGCGCTTAAGCTCCTAACCAGGTACTTATGATTGGGGCGTAACCCATGACGAAGACGATAATCATGCCGATTGGCAGGATGTAGGTCATATAAAAGCGCGACCACGCCGGAAAACGCAGGCCTTCGCCCGTATCGGCTTCGGCCAAGAAATTCTTCCATCCCCAACCATTTTTGCGCGTAACAAACAGCACCAAAACCAGACCGCCAAGCGGCAGAATGTTGTTCGACACCAAGAAGTCTTCGATTGACTGAATGTCACCGATAGCCGGAATAGTCACGCCCGAAAGCACATTAAACCCGAGCACACACGGCATGCTGAGCACCAGCAAGCATAAGCCGTTAATCAGGCATGCCTTTTTGCGCGAGATTCCCCATTGGTCAATGGTGAAACTCATGATGTTCTCGAATACAGCAATGACAGTTGAAAGTGCCGCAAACGACATGAACAGGAAGAAAAGCGTTCCCCAGAGCTGTCCTAAGGGCATTTCGTTAAACACGATAGGCAGCGTGATAAATACAAGGCTTGGGCCGGATCCAGGCTCGACACCAAACGAGAAACACGACGGGAAAATCACCAGGCCAGCCATCAGGGCAACCATAGTGTCAAGAATGGTGACACGCAGGGCTTCGCCGGTTAGACGGTGTTCTTTACCAATGTAACTACCAAAGATAGACATAGAACCAACGCCCACGCTGACCGTAAAGAACGCCTGGCCCATAGCGGCATAGATCGCTTCGCCAAAGGTGCCCATCTGCTCGACTAGCGTTGCGCCGGCAAACAGTTTACCGAAGTCAGGCAGCAAATAGAACGATAGACCCTCGGATGCATTAGGCAGCGTAACAGCACGGATACAAAGCGCGACCAGCACAACAAACAGGGCGACCATCATGACTTTCGTCACGCGCTCGACGCCGTTTTGAACGCCGGCGCTTGTGGTAAGCACACCGATAGCCACAACAATGACCATAAAGATTGTCATTTGAATAGGATCGGCCAACATGTCGCTAAAGACGCCTGCGACCTGGGTGGAATCAAGGCCGTTAAAGGTACCAGTGGCCATTTTTACCATGAAGGCGACCATCCAGCCGGCAACGCAGGTGTAGAACATCATGAGCAAATAGTTGCCCGCAAGGCCAAACCACTTAAAACAATGCCATTTGGTACCAGCAGGCTCAAGTGTGTCGTAGCTGCGAGCGATTGATTTTTGACTCGCGCGGCCGACGGAGAATTCCATAATAAGAATCGGCAGGGCGAAAATCGCAAGGAATATCAAATACATCAGCACAAACGCTGCGCCGCCGTATTCGCCGGTAATGTAGGGGAAGCGCCAGACATTACCCAAGCCAATAGCACATCCTGCGCTGACTAGGATAAACCCGATGCGCGATCCGAATTTCTCGCGTTCCATAAAAACCGCCCTTTCGCGGAAAAACGCCCGTCGCACGATTGCGGCGGGCGCAGCTTTAACGTAATGGGCAGTTTAGCGGAAAGTGCAGGCGAGCGCAAAATTGCGGTGCCGCGCTTAGCCGGAAAGACGGTAGCACGCTTAACCGGAAAGGCAATGGCGCCCCTCGTTGGAAAGGCAGCGGTGCCCTCATTAGAAAGGGGACGACACCCTCGTTGGAAAGGCAGCGGTGCCCTCGTTAGAAAGGCGGCGGCGCCCTCCGTTAAAAAACGGCACCCTTCAACCTCTCCGCTAATGGGCGAAAGCTTCCGTCGCGCTACTCTGAACGCAAAGCCTCGACTGGGTCTTTGCGGCTTGCAGCGCTTGACGGAATAAGACCCGCCAAGAATGTGAGGAACATACTAATCAGAACCAGCACAATGGCCGCCTGCCAGGGCAAAAGCGCAACATTTTCCACATCGAACAGGGAATACACAATAGCATTAGCAGGTATACAGCCAAGTGCGGTAATTCCAATGCCTATAACGCCTGCGGCAAAGCCCACGATAAGCGTTTCAGCATTAAATACACGGCTGACGTCGCCCTTGCTTGCGCCAATAGAGCGCAGAATGCCAATTTCTTTCTTGCGCTCAAGCACACTAATATAGGTGATGATGCCAATCATGATTGAGCTAACCACCAGCGAAATTGCCACGAACGCCACCAACACGTAGCTAATCATGTTAACAATGGTGGTAACACTGCTCATAAGCGCGCCGACAATATCGGTGTAGCTAACCACCTTGTCGTCTTCCCCGCTGGCCTTCATCTTGTCGTTGTAGCCGTCCAAAATGTTAATGACCTGCTGCTTTGACTCAAAGTCCTTCGGGTAAATATCAATAGAGGAAGGCTTCGAGTAATCGGCCCAGCCAAGCTTCTTCATATTGTTATCGTAGCTGGAAGTTTCAGTAGACATAAGGCTTGCCATCAGCTCGGACAGCTCTTGTGTATCCATATTCATTTGGAAGGCGTTAGCAAAAGCAGACTCGTCGATACCCATAGCCGACGACATGTTCGCCGTGAGCTTCGACATATAGCTCTGCATGGCGCTTGAAATTTGCGTCTGCAGCGCCGAAGACATTTGCGTCATCGTTGTGGTCATGACCTGGGACATGTAACTTTGAATTGCTGTAGAAAGCTGGGTTTGCAGCTGGGTACTGATTGCTTGCGAAAGCGCAGGAAGTAACTGCTGCTGCATCTGCTCGGACATCTGCTGGCTCAGCTGTTCTTGCAACTGGTTTTGAATGGCGTCACTCATGCCTGATACATCGATGGAACCAGCAATTCCGCCCGCGAGCTGTTGCTGAACTTCTTCGGTTGCCATGTAGTCACTCATGGCGCGCTGCATGCCGTCTGTGTCAGCATATTTGGTTGGGTCAGCCACCATTTGCTGCTGGTACCACGGGAAGAACCCTTGCATGACCTGCGACATTGTGAGCGAAAGCTTCTCGGAATCAACCGTAGGGTTCGCGCCCGAGAAGTCAAGCTGAATGCCACTGAAATCAAGGTTGAGGTTGCTTAGGTCAATAGCCGATGGGTCAATGCTGATAGACGACGCATCAAATGCCGGCAAATTCGACATGTCAATATTCATGCCTGACAAGTCAAGGCTGCTGGCTAAGTCAGCCGATTCAAGCCCCGACGTCAGTTTGCTTTGATCAAAAGTGAACGCCTGCGAAATTGCCTCACCATCGATGGTGAACAGGCTTGACATATCAAAGTCGCTTTTCTGCTCATCCTGTTCTTCTACAAACGATTTGCCTGTAATGACATTTGTAGAAGGATTTGCCTTTTGGTCTTGGACGATTTTAGTTTCGCTTGCCGCATCAACAATGTGGTTGATCAGGCTAGACGGGTAATAAAAGCCCGTAGATAAGCTTGAAATGTTGGTGCCAGCCTTCTGCTGCACAATGCCGGTAACGGTAAGTGTTTCGCCGTTGTTTACCAGGTCACGCAGGTAATCAGTATCGGACGACTTGTCTTTCCACACATTGTATTCAGAATCGTACTGATAGTAATCCGTTGAGTTGACCAGCTTAAACTGCTTACCAAGAATTTCGTCATAGGAAAATTCTAAGGTTTCTTCCGACGTGGTGACCTCCTGCTCACTGGCGAACTGACGAACCATTTCATCAAGTTCGGCGGAATCGCGCAGGCCAAGCGTGTACAGCATAAAGTCGCTAATTTCACCTGTTTGTGTGAGCACCACTACAATTTCGTTGTAATTTTCGGGCCAATGACCAGCCACAACATCATAACTGCCATCAACGAGCGACGTGTTTGATGGCAACTCATAAAATACGCTAGTACTCATCATGGAAGACATGATGCTATTCGAAGACGTACCACCAACACCAAGGCTACTAAAGGTGCTATCAGGGTTTACCTGGCGGACCGACTTAGAAGTATCAGCGCTGAAAATTTGCGGAGTAACGCTGTAACCATATTCGATGGCATTGGTGTACTGATCGATGCCAGAATCGCCGTTGTCCAGATAGTCTTTTAGGCTTGCCAAGTCGTTGCTACCAATTGACCCGAACATATTGGTGACCATTTTCGACTCTTTAATGGTGCCGTTATGTTCGGTTGAGGCCGACTTAGATGAGCCGCCAAGCGTAAATGAGCCATCCGAGGAATTTCCGTTTGACGATCCGTTATCCGACGATTCACTGCTGCTGTCGTCGGAGTTACTTGATGCCGAGGTCATAAGGCTTGTCATATCGAAACCTTGGTCCTCAATTTGCAGCGGATATTCCGAAAGCGTTTCTTCTTCAACATTCGCAATGTAGTTGTTCACGCCGTTAGCCAGCGAAAGAATTGCCGCAATACCAATGATGCCAATAGACCCGGCAAACGCCGTCATGAGCGTACGGCCTTTTTTCGTCAGCAGGTTTTTAAACGAAAGCGAAAGCGCTGTCATAAACGACATTGACGTGCGGCGGGCCTGTTTGGCCTCGCGGCGGTTTTCAAGTTCGGTTTCGGGGTCGAAGGGTTGCGTATCATTTTTGATAACGCCGTCCGACAGCGTCACAATGCGTGTGGCATACTGTTCGGCCAGTTCAGGGTTGTGGGTAACCATGATAACCAGGCGATCGTGAGCAATTTCGGTAAGCAAATCCATAATTTGGACGCTAGTTTTACTATCAAGCGCACCGGTAGGTTCATCGGCAAGCAGGATTTCTGGGTCATTAATAAGCGCGCGAGCAATAGCAACGCGCTGCATCTGACCACCAGAAAGCTGGCTAGGTTTCTTATTGATATGGTCAGCCAAGCCCACGCGACCAAGCGCTTCGGCAGCGCGGCTGCGACGCTCGGCGCGACCGATACCGGAAAGCGTGAGTGCCAGCTCGACATTTTCCAAAATGGTTTGATGCGGAATCAGGTTGTACGCTTGGAAGACAAAACCGATGCGATTATTGCGGTAGGTATCCCAATCGTGGTCTTTGTATTCGCAGGTGGGAACACCGTCGACAAGCAGATTGCCACTATCATAGTGATCAAGGCCGCCAATAATGTTGAGCATTGTGGTTTTGCCCGAACCAGAAGGGCCCAGCACGGCAACAAATTCGTTATCGCGGAAAGCGACGGACACATGATCAAGCGCCGTTTGCGTAAAATCGGCTGTTTTGTAGGACTTGCAAACATCTATCAGCTGCAGCATGTAAAACCTTTCGGGCTGAAACCTTTTGGGCGCGGGCGGTGTGCGGATTGCTTTTCGGCGGTGCGCGGTGTGCGGGCGCCTTTGCGGCGACGCATGGTGCGCGGTGTGCGGGCGCCTTTGCGGCGACGCATGGTACGCGGTGCTTTCCGGCTATTTCGCCTAATTGTCTCATAGCCACGCATGTCCGGGCACAGATTCAACCGAATCGTTGATTTCCTGCAAACTAGGCACGACAAACAGACCACCCCGAGGCTATGAAAGTGTACATTTACACTGATTCTTAAAAATGGTTGCAATTCTTTAAGACTTTTTTAAGAAAAGGTTGTATTATATGAACTGTTCCTTTTCCCTTCCCTTTGGGTTGCGTCCTTCCCATCCGCAACCCTAGGACTCACAAATTTCGTGAGACAAAGGACCGGCTGAGTATTCCCACTCAGCCCATACGAGGCGCTTCCTTCCCATCAGCGCCTCGAAGCGCGGGCAGACATCCCTTCCCATCAATGTCTGCCCGCATTTTTTATTTCTGGCGAATTTCAACGTCGTGCTGCGCGTTCTCTAGTCAATCCATGTTGCCCTACTATTTCAGGTCTCAAGGCGTCCTTGATCCGCATTACGGCCCTTGCGGGCCGTGCATTTGATAAGAACAAACGCCTACGAAACTTTAGACACACTTTTAATGACGAATGAGTCGCCCAGGCGCAACAAGAATCGCGTATATTGATATGCGTTTAAAGAGCAATAAGGAGGCAACTATGCGCGCGACGCCCGAGCTAAAACATATTGAGCAGGTATCCGATGGCTGGATTAATAAGTACATCTTGACGTACAAACTACCCGATGGAAGCGAATTTCAATATGAAAGCGCTTCGCGTAAGGGGCTTGAAGCATACGAAGCCGAATTGGGCCGTTACCGCCGCAAAAGTGATGCGATTGTTGAAGCTATTGACGGCGGTGCAGCAGACTTTGGCGCAGCTGCGGCGGCGGCTGACGAAGCAGCACACCCGCAGGCGCGCACGGCTGATGCGGTTTCGATTGTGCCTATTTCGCGCGACGGTAATTTGGTGCTGATCAGGGAATTTCGCTATCCACTCAACAGCTGGGTTATCGGGCTACCGGCGGGTTTAGTTGAGCCGGGCGAGCCGCTTGACGCGGCGGTTGATCGCGAGCTGCGCGAGGAAACCGGCTATGCGCTGCGTCGCGACCTTGCACCTGAGGCAGCGCTGAAGCTGCTGCCGCAAGCAGGGCATTCTTCAACCGGCATGTCAGACGAATCGGTGCAAACGGTATTTGCGCAGGTAGAAAAGGTTGGCGAAGCCGCACCGGAAGCCAACGAATTTATCGAAGTGTTCACCTTAGCGCTTGATGATGTTCCACGGTTTTTGCAACAAAACAAGCTGCCGCTTGGAACACGCTTACAGTTGGTGCTGGAAAAATTTAGTGCGTAATCTTAGCGCGCCTTTTTAAAGAACGCGAAGTACGAAGTGCGGCAGACGCTATAAAACGGTTATTCGGGCTGGTCGCCAAGTATGGTGAGGGCTTTTTTATACCCGCCAGCACCATAGCTTAAGCATTTAGAAACGCGGGCAATTGTCGTAGCCGAGGCACCGGTGGCCTTTTCGATAGTTGCATAGGAATTGCCAGCATTAAGTTGACGCGCAACCGCCAGGCGTTGCGACGTTTCACGAATTTCGCGAATGGTGAACAAGTCTTCAAGCAGGGCAAACACATCGTCTGGGTTATCTGTTTTCGCCAGGACATCAAGCAGATCGTCCACCTCAGGGGTTCGCAATTCGCTATCACTCATCGGGTTCACCTTTCTTGTTCGTACGGGGTATTGTACTCCATCCGGCTAAAGTGAACCCGACTTTTTGCAAACATTCGCTTAGCGCATTGTTACTCGGGTGTCGCCAGCCTGGCCGGCGCCCATGGGGTTGCCACCCGCGCCGAGCCCTCCCATGCCGGAGGTTGCGGTGGTGCTCGCCGTAAACGTTTCGGTGCTACCGCCGGAAACCGTGCCGCCTGCCACATAGCCTTCCGAATTCGCGCCGACTACTTCCCCACCTATAACCAGGTTGTATTCGCCACCTTCGGTGAAGGAAGGGTTTGAGGCGAGCACCATTTGGAAGCTCCGGGCCGCGGTGATGGAGGCAAGCACATTGCCCGACGCATCGGTAATAGCAACCGTCTGACCAGCGCTTCCGCTAACGTTTTCGATCATGGCGAAGGCCTGCGTGCCGCTGGTGAAGTTCTGTGCCATCTCGGATGAGCCGATGGCGAGCACGGTGCCGCCGGTCACGGTTGCGGTGAGGTCGTAGTCAAAGGCTGCATCACCACCGGACGCGGTGCCGTTAACAAGCAGCACGCCGCCGGTCACCTCCACGCTGCCGTTGCTGTCGATGCCGTCGCCGGATGCGTCGACATACAGGTAGCCGCCGTTAATCTGGATGAGGCAGTTCTCGTCGCCCATAGTGTTACCCGCGCCGTTTCCGCCGGCGCCCTGACCTTCGGCGAAAGCGTTATCGGGTGCGCCGCCGTTGGTTTGCGCTTCGGTGCCGGAAGGTGGCTCGGGGGCGTTACCTTGGGTGCTCATGTCGCCGGCGCCCATAGCGCTGGCGTCGCCCTGGCCGCCAGCGCTCGCGTCGCCCTGGGCTCCGGATTGGCCGCCAGCAGTCGCGTCACCCTGGGCTCCTGATTGAACGCCCGCGCCACCTTGTGCGGTAGCTTGGCCATCGCCCATGCTATCAACGCCGCCTTGGCTACCAGCGCCGTCTTGGCCACCTTGGCCGCCCATGCCACCGGGCAGGTCGGCCCCGGGCGTCTGCCCATCGGGCAGGGTTTCGCTCACGGTATCGGTATCCGAGCTGTCAGACAGATCCGCCGCCGAGGCATTCACGCCATCATCGCTTGCCACGATGCGGCTTTCGCCACCGTTAACGTAAATCTTTTCCGCCTCGTAGCCCTCATAACAGCTGGTCACGTTCACATTGCCATCGTCAACCGTAAGCTTGGTTTCCGCATGGAACGCATCATCGCCCGACTCGACCGCAAGCGTGCCGCCCAGAAGATGCATCTCCAAATCGGAGTGGAACGCATCGTCATTCGCCACCACGTTCATGGTGCCTCCGCTCACGCGGATCAGGGTTTTCGCCTGCACGCCGTCGTCACCGGCTTGAATATTGAAGGTGCCGCCGGAAATGGCCACGAAGCCCTTGGTCGGCTTGTTATCGCGATTTGACTTGATGCCGTCGCCGCCCGCTTCGATAGTGAACACACCATCGGAAATCTTCACGCTATCGCGCCCGCGAATGCCATCTTCAACTGCGCTGATGTTGTAGACGCCGCCGGTAATGGCAAGGTCGTCTTTCGAGCAAATGGCGTGGCGATACGACGCCGCAACGTTAAGCGTGCCCGTGCCGTTCAGCGTCAAGTCACACACGGAATGCAGCGTTGCATACGGCTCGTCAGTGCCTTCCTCAAGCGTATAGGCGCTACCGTCGGTGAGCGTGTTTGTTGTGCCATCGGCCAAGGTGACGAAGCACTTGTCGGCCATCTGCACATAGATTGCCGGGCCATCGGCGTTGTTGATAGTGGCGCCCGCAAGCACCAGCTGCACCTTGTCGTCTTGCCCGGCAGCAACCACAAGCTGACCATCGGTAAGCGTGCCGGTAACCACATACGTTCCGGCAGCTGTGATGGTCACGGTTGAACCGTCGTCGGAAACGGCTGCGCCAGACCCGCTCACCTCGGCCGTGCTACCCGAAAGCGTTACGGTTGTCGCCGAGGACGCGTCGTAGGAAGCGTCGGAATCGCGCTTGGAAAAGTCCAGGTCGAGCGCTTCTTCGCTAAAATCAGCGGCTACAGCTTCGAAAGAATCGTAGGTTTCGGAGCTACTCGAAGCAGAAGACGCCGACGATGCGGCGGAGAGGCTTTCCACATCCGACGTAGCCGCCGACGACTGACCCGCCGACGACTGGCCCGCCGAACAACCCGAAAACAGCAGCGCGACGCACGTAACCAGCATGATTGCCAGGCCCACGATCGCACCACGACATGCGCGCAGGCCATCCTTCGTCTCGTTCGTCATTTACAACACCTCGCGAACTTGCTTCGCGCTACCCAGGCTCACCTTTAAGTTGCCGTTCAGGCAGCGAATCTCGTCGATCATGCGCTTTTCAGTACCAGGCTGCGCAAGACGAACAGCATATTCCAGCTGATAGAGGCTGCCCATGTTGGTTGTGCGCACCTCGGTAAGCTCGTGATCGGTGGTGTAGCGGCCGAGCACGCCTTCGAACATGCCATCGAATTCCAAATCCTCGGGCACGGTGATGTTCAGCACTTTCGCCGGCTGCTGCTGTTTGCCGAAGGGCGAAAGCACGTAAGCCACGTTGGCAACGGCCACGATGACGGTGAACAGCACGGCCAGGCCGATGAAGCCCATGCCGGTAGCAAGGCCGACCGCCATGGCCAAAAAGACGCTGCCGATATCTTTCGCCGAACCGGGGATAGAGCGGAAACGCACCAGGTTGAACACGCCCATGACGGCGATGCCCGCGCCAAGGTTGCCGTTCACCAGCGTGATTACCATCTGCACGATGAGCGGCAGCAAAGCAAGCGTGACCACGAAGTTTTTCGAGTAGTTATGGCGAAACATGTAGATGGCCGCAACCGCCGCGCCCAAAATGAGCGAGGCTGCACAGCACATAAGGAATTCGAAGGTGGAAACGCTTGCAACAAGCGAGTCGGTCGTGCCGAAGACCGAGGTCAGAGCGGCGTCAAACATAGGTATTCCTTTCTTGCGAATTAAGCAGACCAGAGTTGCTTTAGCTTCTTGGCAGGCTTGCGATTGGTGTTACCAGGGGCATAAACCCGCCTGACCTGCAACTTACTAGCGGGCTGCAAAGTCTCCTCGGGCGCCGTCGGCTGTTCGGTTGCCGCTGCGCGGGCCGCATCAAAAGCAGGTGAATCACCATACCAACCACGGCGCGTTAGCTTTGCGCGGCCTGCCCTATCGCAGGCTTCATAGGCCGCACCATACTTGCTAAACGACGAGGGAAACGATTTGCATCCATCCAGAGCTTCCACCAGCCACAACGGGAAGGCGCCAGAAGTTTTGATTTCCATAATGGCTTCGCCAAGCTCAAGCAGTGGGTGATACGAACTGCCGGCTTCTTCGCCAGACAAAACATCTTTGTAGGCAATGCCAGTATCGATGGTGATGCGCAAACCGTCAGCATCGCCACCCGGCACAGGAGCGAAAGCTATACGCTCACACACGATGAACATCGAGGGGCGCAAGCAATCATAACGGCTGATGAACGAGTCAATTTCGCAAGAAATTTGCAAACTTTGGCTCGTGAGCGATTCGGCCTGCTGCGCCGCGTCTTCAAGCGGGAAGAGTTTGCAAGCCTGCCTGAAGGACACGGCGCCGGAAAGATAAGCGCGGGCAGCAGTGTTTGTGCAACCCACGCGGCGTTTGTAAACAATGCCGTCGTATTTCTTCTTCAGCTCGATAAACACACGGCCATCACGTTGTGCCTGGCCATACCAGCGCACGCGCAGCTTTTCCTTATACAGGGGCTTTTCGATGCTACGGGCAATCAGGTCGCGGTTCGGCGTGTCGAAATACAGGCTCGTAATACGCGTGCGGCCAAATTCGTCTTCGGTCATGTGACCTGCAATAGCATCAAGAATGGCACGGTGCTGCGCCGAACTGAGGCGGTATTTCACTTCCTTGCGTTCGAACGTATCGGTAAACGTTGCCATGCGATTCCTCTCTGGTTGGGCTGCCAGGCGGCGGCCTTTGATCGGGCGGGCGCGCCGGGCGGCGGCCTTTGGTCGAGCGGGCGTGCGGCGGCCTTTGGTCGAGCGGGCGTGCGGCGGCCTTTGGTCGGGCGGGCGTTCTGTACCTTGCGGCCAGGCGGGTTCGCCGGGCTTTGGCCAGGCGGCCGTGCAGCGGCCTTTGGCCAGGCGGGTTCGCCGGTCTTTGGCTAGGCGGCCGTGTTACACCTGCAATCGGGCGGGTGTTCTACACCTTGTGGCCAGGCGGCCGTGCTGCAATTAGGGTGCTGTTGGCCGTCTTTCACACATGGACGCAACGGCGGTGCGAGGAGGGACACGCGGAACGGGAAGGGAAAGGAAAACCGCTTAATTCGCACTGCCGTAACGTCCGTCGGTTACGAGGCGTGTATGCGGGACGCCTCGACCGTGATTGGAATCGTATGCGGGCGCGCTTAAAGAACCCTGAAACGACCTATGCGATTTCAGGGAGCTTTCAGGATGAGAGGCTGAGTGTGAAGGATTGGGGGCGCGCAGGGTATGTGGCTGCGGCGTAATGGCGAGGGTGCGGTGGCTGTGGCGTTTGCCCGCCATAAAGCCAAGACTAGGAAGCAGCTTGCTTGGGCCCCATTTTCCCCTTAAGCATCAAATAAACCAGCAACATAAAATACGGAATGCAGAACTGCAGAATCGCGCCGTAGCGTGGCCAATAGCAAATAGGGGTAGCGATAAGCAAGGTTGCAGCAACGCCGATTGAGGGGATCAGGCCAAGCGCCCACAACGGCTTTTTTCCCAAACAGAGCAAGATCACCAAATAGCAAGCCACCCAGAATAGCCAGCTAATAGGAACTGACCAGGAGTCGATGGGGAAAATGCTTTTCGCTGTTGAGTCGAGCGCTAAAGGAGTTGGATATATAAGGAAGTTGTCTTCGAGTTGCTGAACGTCGGACTCGGTAGTATTTCTGGGATAACCAGGGCTTACGTTCCAAGACCAACCGATTTGTTTCTCGGTGTTCACCGCCCAAAAGCCAAACGTTTGCAGCTCCCATGCCTGAAAATACATATTCGGGTTACGCACCAACATCGAAGCCCAATGGGACCATAGCCCATTCTGCAAGGCTTCGTTGTTAAAATCCGAGGACCATTTCAGCCTATCGGTGCAACAGGGGTAATAGTTAGTCGCGTACTCTTCGAAGGGAATGATTGTTCCCAGGTATTCTCTATCGCTTTCGGTCATTTCCCCATCAAGGGCAGCAACACGAGCCATTTGGTTTAGGGGCACGCCGGAACCTTCCGAAGCTTCGCTTGGAGCAATTCCCAAAGCGGCATAGCCCGGCCCGGAAACAACCACGTAAACCGCCAAGGCGGCAAGGGAGATGCCCAGCGCGGAAAGCCAGCCGCGCGGTTCATAAGAAGGAGCGCACCCTGAGGGCGCTTTGCTTGCGCGCGCTTCGGCCGTGCGCGATTCGGGCGCGTTTGCTTTGCTTGTGCGCGATTCGGTCGCGTTTGCTTCGCTTGCGCGCGCCGCGCGAGACCTAGCCCACGCCACCAGCGCCACCGCAAGAAGCACCACGCACACCAAGGCCATTACGAACACGCCGTTGTTGCGCAGGAACATCATCACAAGCGCGCTTACGATGAATAGTACCAGCCATCCTTTGCGGAATACCGCCTTCCCCCGGCTCCATGCCAAATCGGCAAGACATATGGAAAGCAGCAGGCCAGCCGAGCAAAAAATAGGATCTTTCCAAAGCGCAACGCTGAAAGAACCGATGTAGGAACAAAGCCCGAAAGCGGCTGCAAGCGCAATGCCGAATAGGGGCTTCAAAGACCCACGCACCACGATCCAGCGGGAAAAATACCCGAAACCAAACGCCATAAAAGCCATCTGTGCAATAGTGGAAAGCCCGATGCCTACCGTGTGGCCAAGACCAAGAACATCGGTGATGCTCAGGCAGACCGCCAAAAATGCGGTGTAGGCCGCGGGGTGATGATTGTTCCACGCGAAGCGGCCCAAAGCCTGCCCAAGCGAGAACAAGGTATCGTCAAAGACAAAGCCGGGCCAGTAAATGACCAGGTAAGGGACCCAAAGGACGAAAACTAAGAGCGTGAGCGAAAGCACCCATCGCACGCCCAGCGGCTTGATTTGGGGGTTCGAAGCGGCCGTTTCACCAACCACCCCGGAGCTCTGCCTGATTCGAGCAATAGGGGCAGCCAGCAAAGCATAAACGCCCGGCAAGATTGCCACGAACGCGCAAATATCCATGAAGCCGTACGAGGAAATATAGTTGGTATCCGAAAGGCCGTTGTAAGGGTCTCCAACCACAATGTGTTCGCCTAAGATCAGCGAAAACGTAAACAGCGCCGAGAACAGCCCCACCGAAATATTCGCAACTTTACCCCGCAAAGGCACTTTAAAAAGAAAGCGAACGGCAAAGAATTCAAGCGTCGCAAAGATGAGCCAAACCAAAAGTTCGGTGGCAATATTGAGGTACTTCGACAAAAACCAGCTGGAAACCGCGGCAAAGGCAAAAATTGCAAGCTCGCCCATGCGAAACGACGTTCCGCTAAAAGGCGTTTTCTCAGATTCCGTCATAGAAGTTTCCCTTTAATTGCGCCAAAAGCAAACGACTATTCCGGCTTTTTTGCCACATGAACTGCGGCGATACCACCAGTGTAATTCTTCCAGGTGATATCTGTGAAACCAGCCTGGGTCATAAGATCAGCTAGGCCCTGTTGGTTCGGGAATGCCTTAATGGACTTCGACAGATACACAAAGCCGTCGCGGTCGCCGGTGATAAGGCCACCCCAGAAGGGAATCAAGTGCTTCAGGTAGAAGTTGTACAGGCCGCGCCACACCGTGTTCGGCGGCGTCGAGAATTCCAAACACACCAGATGACCACCGGGTTTTAGCACGCGATACATTTCAGCAAGCGCACGCGGACGGTCGGGCATGTTGCGGATGCCATAGGCCATGGTGATAGCGTCGTAACTGGCGTCTTCATACGGAATGTCCTGGGCGTCGACGACTTCGAAATCGACAGGCACCCCTTGGGCTGCGCCATCAGCATAATGAGCACGAGCAACATCAAGCATTTCGTTAACCAGGTCAGTGCACTGGATGTGGCGCGGGTGCTTAGTGCGTGCGACAGTAAACGTTACGTCGCCAGTGCCGCCGGCAATGTCAAGCACGTCGTCGTTTTCGCTGATGGGGGCCTGCTTCATCATGCCTGCAAGCCAGGCTTTGTAGGCGCCAAAGCTAGAAACAGCATTAAAGCGCTCGTACTTCTTCGCGATAGTCGAGAAGATATCCTTCACGCGTTCGGAAGAAATTTCAGCTGGGGCCTCTTGGCCGGTTGCGGTATCGATTGCCATGGGGCAGGTCTCCTTTTTAGGGGTTCGCGAAGCGGCGGCTTCGACGAAGACAATTCGACTGTTAAGTATACCCGCAAAATGCCACGTTGCGCAGGCTGTTCGCCATACCCGCAAAATACCGCGGCGGGCAGGCCGTTCGCAACACCCGCAAAATACCGCGGCGGGCAGGCTGTTCGCAAAATGCCACGCGAGGCAACCTATCCACAAAATACCGCGGCGGGCAGGCTGTTCGCAAAAAAAGACCCCGGCTTGTGACCAGGGTCTTTTATGAAGCCTTTGCCTATGGCGTAGCAGCTGCGCGAAAAGGGCGCCTGCTATGCGGCCTGCGGCGTAGCAGCTGCGCGAAAAGGGCGCTTGCCATGCAGCCGATGCGATGCTGCGGCGCGAACGCTTAGTGCGCAACACTTAGCACGCAACGCTTAGCAGCCCGCCTGTCGGCACTCACAAGCCGGCCGACACTAGGCAGCCACGTCCTCGCGACGAGCCATAGCCTGCTCGTAGTCGCGCGTACCCACGAACACCTCGTGCTTGTAGGGGTTCACGCCCAGCTTCTTCGCGCGGTAAGCCACATAGGCCACGGCGGCGATGTTGGCAACGAGCGCGATAACGCTGATGACCAGGTTGATGTCGGGGTTGTTCACCGACTGAACGGCGAAGATCGAATCGTTGGCGAACATGGGAACTACCTGGCAGAACATGCACCACAGAGCCAGCGTATGAGCGCGGTTCTGGATCCAGCCGCCCTTGTTCCACAGGAAGTTGGCAACCGTCGGAGCCAGCAGCAGAGCGAAGCCGCAGTACCAAGAATGAGTGGGCAGGCAGTTGTAGGTGTAGCAGAAGTTCCAGATGTCGTAGCTGATGATGAACACCCAGGTCATGTCAGGCCACAGCATGTCCTGCTTTTTCTTGGCGGTGTAGATACCCCACCAGCCGGTCATGACGAAGATGTTCAAGATGCCGGCGATGCCGTTGAACACGTTGTGCCAACCGCCGTACAGAAGCACGCCCTCGGTGGAAACCCAGGTGGTGCCGAACGCGCGGATGGCGCTCTCGAAGTCAGAGACGACGGCAATCATGATGTTGATGGCCACGATGATGAACGGGAAGCACTTGAACCATTCGGCTTTACCCAGCTTGCCCCAGTGGTACTTCAGGATAAGGAAGCCGATACAGCCCGCGGTTGCGGCGTAAAGCTTCGCGTAATGGAACCAACTGTTCATGTACAGGTACGTGGGGTTGTTCAGCGCCCACTCGGCACCCATCGCGGCACCTGCGTAAATAGCGATGAAATACGCGGTCAGAATGCCGGGGATCACCAAGAAGCACGTGATGCCGCCGATTTTAGTACGCCTTGCAATTTCGTTGAACCCGATGAGGGCCAGAAATACAATGACCCACCCGATCCATTGATAGATGGCATGATCGCCATACACGTCGAAGAGCATGACCCTTCTCCTTTCCTATCCGCCCTAGTAAGGGCTCCCTGTTGCGCCCTGATGAGGGCTCCCTGTTGCGCCGCCGGTCGCGGCGCGTTTGTTGCGCCCTAGTGAGCGCGTTTGTTGCGCCAACCGTGGTGCACCTGTGCGCCCAGTGAGGGCGCCTGTGCGCCGGTCGCGGCGCTCCCTTCCGCCCAAAGCTTTTGCTTTAGGCTATCCCCTCG
>CAVEUW010000034.1:0-20064 GCA_963619015.1 Senegalimassilia sp.
ATAGTTGGCAGAATCGCCGTTGAACATGGTTGCCCAGTACGTGTAGGTGCCATCATCGTTAGCGACGAATTTGTTGCCACGGAACACGGGCGAGCCATAGCTGTCGGAGTACGCCTTGTCGTTGCTTTCGGTAGCGGCTGCAGTATCAGCCTTGGAAAAACCCGCCTTGCTCAGCAGATCTTCAACAGTATTTTCGCTGGTCATGCCATCGATTTTCACATTTGCGAGCGTACCATTTTCCGAGTCGGTGGTGTCGACGATCGTCAGCTGAACAGGGAACGTGCCATCAGCAGAAGCATAATCAAAAGTAGTGGCATCGGTGTAGATGTATTGGTAGTGCCCGTTGGCCTGAAGCTTTGAAGTAAGGAATGCATCGTTATAGTTTGCCGAATCACCATTGAAGATAGTCACCCAGTAATAACCAGTCGTCGCATCATAACCCTTACCGTTGAAATAGGGTGAACCGTAGCTTTCGAAATACACGTTTGCATTTGCAGCAGATGCGGCTTGATCACCTGAGGTAAAGCCAGCCTTAGCCAATAAGTCAGATACGGTGTTGCTGCTGGTCATGCCATCGATTTTCACGTTCTTCAAAACGCCGTTTGCAGAATCGGTGGTATCAATGATAGTAAGTGCTACCGAAAACGTATCGGCACTTTCACTTGAACCATCGGCAGCCCAGGCCACATGCGGTGTAAGGCTTATAGCTAAAACAAGCGCCATAAGCACTGCAATGATGCGCTGTGACCACGTGGTGGTTTGTGCGCATGAGCGGACAGATGCAGTTTGGATCATAGTTGTCTCCTTCCAAAGCGGTTACAGTTGCAGAAGTGAGACAACAAAAAACCGCGACAAGGCCCGCACAACGGGTACCCTTCGCGGCTATTCGTCACGTAAAGCCCGCCGTCGTTGGGACGGCCGGGATGTACGCGCGGTAACTCGCCGCTTGCACAACACGCTTCCTAGCAGGCATTCTGGCTGGTGAACTGCCGACAAGCGGCGCTCAGTCACAGTGGCGGTACCGTGCGGGATTCACACCCGACTTTCCCTGACAAGGACGTCTTCTTCATGCTGACATGGGAGTATAGCATGCTAATGGCATGCTTACAGCCTAAGCGATACTGTGTGTAAAAGTTACACGTGGAAGGATTAGATGCAAACTGTTGGCAGCTATTTGGCAAATGAGCCTGACAGCCGTCGGAGGCACGCAGAGTCAAGTAATCGTGGAATTTATTGCTCGAGCAGCTGCGTGACCAGGGCGTTTGCAACACGAAGGCCATCACATGCGGCAGACATAATGCCACCCGCATAGCCGGCACCCTCTCCGCAGGGGTAAATACCAGTTGCGGGGTTTTCGGGCAGATGCTGAGCAGCTGAGTCAGACGAAATAGCGTCACTTCCGGTTATTAACGGTTGCACTACATCAGCAGCACCCGCGGCAGCCTCGGTATCAGCGGAAACCTCGGCACCAGCGGCAAGTTCTGCCTGCAAGTTTTTCCCACGCACAATGCGCACAGGGCTTGAGCTGCGCGTTTCCACACCAGTCATAACAGCCTGCGGGTCGGCAAAACCGTGCAGCCTGCGGTCAAGCAGCGGCAACGCTTGCTTAATAGCAGCCGCAACAAATGGCGGAAGACAATTATGCAGGTCACACCATGCAACGCCACGAGCATACGACGGCTTCACTTGCGAGCTAGTATTTCCAGAATTACCAGAGAGAAAATCTCCGACAGTTTGAGCTGGAGCTTGATACGGCGTACCACCAGCAGCAACAGCCGCCTGATACGCCGACTGTTCCATCTGGCGCTGCAACGCCACGCCAGCCAGCGGGTCGTCGCCTTCAAAATCTTCTGGGCCCACGCCCACCAAAAGTGCACTGTTTGCATTTTTGCCATCGCGGGCAAAACGACTCATACCATTAACGACAACGCTTTCGGGCTCACTTGCAGCGCAAACCACTTCCCCACCTGGACACATGCAGAAGGTATACACGCCACGCGATGAATCTTTTGAACTCGAGCGATCACCGATATGCACCGACAGCTTGTAATCAGCCGCGCCCAGCGCTGGATGATTTGCCGCCTTTCCATACTGCGCCTGATTAATAAGCTGTTGCGGATGCTCAATACGCACGCCAACAGAAAACGGTTTCTGCTCCATATGAAGGCCAGCGTCGCGCAACAGCTCAAAGGTATCACGTGCAGAATGGCCGCAGGCCAAAACCAAATTGCTGGCCTTAAGGGTTCGCACCGCGCCAGATGAAAGATCAGTTAGCTCAACAGAGCTAAGGTGGCCACCCTTAAGTTCAAGCCCGGTTAGCTGCGTTTCAAAAAGGACTTCCCCACCTGCGTCAATGATTTGCTGGCGCATGTTTTTTACCACGCCGACCAGCATGTCGGTACCAATATGAGGTTTCGCCTGCCATAGAATTTCTTGCGGCGCACCGGCCTCAACAAACAGGTGAGTCACATGTCGCGCCCAAGGACTTTTAATACCCGTAGTCAACTTGCCGTCCGAAAAGGTGCCAGCTCCGCCTTCGCCAAACTGTATGTTGACCTGCGGGTTTAAAGGACCGCCTGCATTAAAGGCATCAACAGCTGCAATGCGCTTATCTACCGCCGCACCACGTTCAACCACAATCGGACGGACGCCGGCACGAGCAAGGTACAACGCGCAAAACAAACCAGCTGGACCAGTACCGACAACCACCGGACGAGCACCATCATGTGCAGTTTGCACAGTTGAAGCGTCAGGCACAGAAAGCGGCTCATAAGGAATATGGGCGCGAACCTGGGGGCCTTTGCGCCCAGCTGCAACTTTTAGAACGCGACTTTCTGCGGCAGCACCACCAGCAAGCGAAACAGCAAGCGTTGCAACAAAGTGCACGTCGCTGCGTTTACGTGCATCGACACTTCGTTTGAGCAGGCGAATTTCCGCAATTTCATCAGGGGTAACACCAAGTGCCTGCGCAGCGGCACGGCGCGTTAGCTTCATGCCCCGCTCGTTGCCAACCCCGGAATCAAGCGGCAATGTTACGTTCGAAACTTCAAGCATGCCTATTCCCCCATCGCAGCGCGCGCTGCCTTGCTTACGGCTGCGCGACCGGCAAGCATGCCTGAAGCCCACGCCCATTGCAGGTTGAAGCCGCCGCACGGCGCGTCGACATCAAGCGCTTCGCCAGTTACGAACAAGCCTGCGACCTCGCGCGACTCGCATGTTGTGGGGAATACATCTGCAACGCAGACACCGCCACGACGCACTTGGCACTGCTTTTCGTCGCCAATTCCTTCGACCGTAAAATCAAGCGATTTCAGTAAAGCTGCCAACTTTTCAACACGGCTCGCGTTTAGGCCGTCTTGCAGTTTCACACCCAATTTCTTGCAGAGAACCTGCGCCACAGCAGGAAGCACCATGCCGCCAAGGAAGCGTTCATAGGTAACTTGGCTTGTGAAGCTGTTCAGTCGAGCGAGACGAACTTCAAGCATTTCGCGAAGTTCATCAGGGGTTTTGGTGGGGAAAAAGTCAACCGACAGCACATCAGCTGGCTCGGCAAATCGCGACAGATTAAAAATTGCAACACCGGAAATGCCGTAATCGCGGAACAAAACTTCGCCAACCTCTGTTGCAACCTCGTGCCCGGCGCGGGTCAAACAAACGCCACAACGAACACGGATGTTATTCAGTTGCTTGGTCACGCGTACACTTTGTGCATCAAGACGAATCGGGCCGAGCATCGGACGAGGCGACTCACATACAAGCGAGCCAGGCAGCACAAGGTGTTCGATTGCACGTCCGCCTACTGCAACAATAACCTGATCAGCGTGGCCAATGGTTTTATCGGCAAAGCGAATATTGAAACAACCGAGGCGACCATCACGGCGAAAAGGCGCGTCAACCTGCACCGCTCGCTTTCCAACTTCAGTGCAAACACCCAGATCAGATGCAGTTGCACGCAAGACGTCAAGCACGCTTGAAGCTTTGTTTGCCATCGGATACAAGCGACCTTCGCCCTCTTCGCGAACCAGAAGCCCCATGTCAGCAAAGCGCGCAAGCACCGGGTTTTGGCTTGCTGTAAGCGTGGGGTTGGCCGCAGGCGCAGGGTTGGCCGCAAGCGCAGGGCTTGCTGCAGGCGCAGGGTTGGCTGCGGGAGCAGGGTTAACAGCAAACGCAGGGCCCGTCGCGGGAGCGGGGCTTTCGCCATCACGCTGATCACGTTCGCCAGCCTGCAAAGCATCGAACGCTGCGGCAACAAATTCCTCATTGTGATACAGGTTGGCATCAATGCGCGCATTAGAAAGGTTACAGCGCCCGTTGCCCGTCGCCAAAATCGAGCGACCGACACGTTCATCATCGGCCTCATACAGGACAACTTTGCAGCTGGCACCAGCGCCCGCACTTCGCAACGTAGCCGCAGCTTCTATAGCAGCCATCAGGCCTGATGCACCGCCACCTATGATTGCAATCGTTTTCATAGGCACCATTATACGGCGTAAGCAGCAACAGCAGCCCCTACCCCAAGGCGATTCAAGGAAAGCCCGCAGCTATAGGGCCAAATGACTGACATTTTTGCCGCCGTTCTTACGTTTCTTTCGCCAACAATGAGACGACATCAACAATGACAAGACATCAGGAGTGCGCATTTATCGTAACGAAAACACCCCTCTGCTGTTTGCAAAGGGGTGTTGCATCTGGTTGAAAAATCTATTTCTCAGAAAACAAGAATTACTTAGAGTCCAAAACCGGAATTTCCACGGTGTCCTTTTCATCAAGGTTATCTTCGTAGACATAATGCTTGGTTTCGCGAGCAATCAGGCCAGACAGGATCAGCACCACGATGATATTCGGGATAGCCATCAATGCGTTGGTAATGTCAGACACAGTCCACACAACGTCGGCCACGCCGATAGCACCAAGGAAGGCTGCAATCACATAGAGCACCTGATAAGGCTTAATGGCATGCTTGCCGAACAGATAGGTAACGCAACGGTTGCCGTAATAGCTCCAGCCAAGGATGGTCGAATAGCTAAACAGCACCATGCCAATAACCAGCACTGGCGTGCCAACATACGGAATGGAAGCGAAAGCTGCGGAAGTCAGGTCAGCGCCAGCAGCAATGTTGCCCGCTGCGATACCAGCAACAACATCGGGGTTTGCGAGCATAGTAGACACTAGAACGATACCTGTAAGCGCGCAGATGATAACCGTATCCCAGAAGGTGCCAGTCATAGAAACAAGCGCCTGACGTGCGGGGTTACGTGTTGCAGCAGCGGAAGCAACAATGGGAGCCGAGCCCATGCCAGATTCGTTGGAGAACAGGCCGCGTGCGCAACCGAACTGGATAGCCGCCATAACACCGCTACCAAGCAGGCCACCGAATGCCGCCTGAGGGTTAAAAGCGCTGGTCACAATAAGCTGAATTGCCGGCCAAACATAATCGATGTTCATGCCGATAATCACGATACAGCCCCAAGCATATGCGATAGCCATGAACGGCACCAGCTTCTCGCAAACCTTACTGATAACAGTAACGCCGCCAAAGATTACGACCGAAACCATGATTACGATTGCCAGACCAATGCCCCAGGTCGGAATGCCAGGCAAATTCGACGTAATAACACCTGTCATAGATGAGGACTGCACAGCCGAGCCAATGCCGAACGAGGCTATAGCTGCGAACAGGGCAAATGCACCAGCGCCAAGTGTTGCCCACCACGGCGTTTTGCCGTCTTTGGTAAACGCACGCTTCCACGCATACATTGCGCCGCCGAGCATTTTGCCCTCGTGGTCTTTCACGCGATACTTCACGGACGCGTAGGTTTCGGAGTACTTAGTTGCAATACCGAATACGCCGGTAAGCCACATCCACAGCACAGCGCCCGGGCCACCAGACATAATTGCGGTTGCAACACCAACGATGTTGCCAGTACCAATGGTGGCCGAAAGTGCCGTACACAAAGCGCCGAACTGGGAAATGTCGCCCTGAGCATCGGGGTCTTTCGTCACCGAAAGCTTAATAGCCTTCGGCAGTTTGCGCTGAATGAAGCCAGTGCGGATAGTCAAGAAAATGTGTGAGCCTAGAAGCAGAAGAATCATGGGTGGGCCCCACACGAACCCATCCACGGCGTCGATGATGCTGACTATATCCATAGTCAACCCCTTTCATTTCGAAAGGGCCCGAACCGAAACTGCTTTTCCGTCGCTTTAAGGCTCAGGTGCGCGGCGGTGGGAAGGGGGTGCCATGCGAAGCAGTTTTGGCTCGAGCGCTTTCCCGGATACGAACATTTTTAAGTTTCCGGGAAGCAAATTTCCAATTCGTTAACTGACGGTGAAGCCTGAGTTAACGTGCTGTATCGAAGGTTTAACGGCACCCCCGCGGGGCAAACGGCTGCTATTTCTTGGCAAGTGGTTTACACAAAATTGCCTGTTCAGCTGTTTGTTTCCAATTTGTTTCATACATTTGGCGAAGGCTGACACGGTTGCCGGATCGCCAAAGTTGCTGGCAAGCTGTATGGGGCGCATACGCTGAGCAAAGGTTGCTCACAAGTGCTACCATTTCTTCAGCTTCAGACGAGAAGAGGTTTCAAGACGAAACCTTACCAAGGGGTATTTTATGAACAACGTAACGCTCGGCTCAACCGGCATAACTGTTGCACAAAATGCATTCGGTGCACTGCCGATTCAACGAATTTCCGCAGATGAATCAACCAAATTACTGCGTCGCGCTTTTGATGGCGGCATGCGGTTTTTCGACACCGCCCGCGCCTACAGCGACTCAGAAGAAAAAATGGGGCTTGCACTGGCCGACTTGCGCGATCAGATTTTTATCGCCACGAAAACCATGGCGAAAAGCCCCGCAGAGTTTTGGGAGCAGCTTGAAACGTCCCTTAGCAACCTAAAAACTGATTACGTAGACATCTACCAATTCCATTGCATGGAAACCGTCTGGCGCCCAGGCGACGGGACGGGCATGTATGAGTGCATGCTTGAAGCACGTGAGCAAGGCAAAATCCGCCACATTGGTGCAACGGCGCACAAGCTTGAAGTGGCATTTGAAATTGTGGAATCGGGGCTATACGAAACGCTGCAATATCCGTTTAGCTACCTGGCAAGCCCGCGCGAGCACGAACTGGTCGAGCTGTGTCGTAAGAAAAACGTCGGCTTTATTGCAATGAAAGGCTTGGCAGGCGGTTTGTTAACGAACTCCCGCGCCATCATGGCATATATGTCGCAATACGATAACGTACTTCCCATCTGGGGAATTCAGCGTGAAACCGAGCTTGAAGAATGGCTTTCCTATATGGACGACACGCCAACTATGGACGACGAAACCAGTGCGTTTATTGCTGCTGAACAGGCAGAACTTATGGGCGATTTTTGCCGCGGATGCGGGTATTGCGAGCCGTGCCCGGCAGGCATCATGATTCACCAGTGCGCACGCATGTCGCTTATGATTCGTCGTGCTCCGGCAGCTGGCTGGCTAAACGACTTCTGGCAGGCAGAAATGGCGAAAGTACCTGATTGCATGGAGTGCCAGCTGTGTGTCGGCCGCTGCCCCTACGAGCTTGACACCCCTCAGCTTCTGAAGAAAAACTACGCTGACTATCAGGCCGTTTTGGCTGGCGAAGTGACAGTTTAGGGTTTGGAATTCAGCAGGCTTTAGGTTTAGGGTTTAAGGTTTAGGGTTAAGGGTTAAGGGCGTTTCGCAACCATGCAATCGAATCAAACAGCTTTCAGCACACGTGCGAGCAGCGTTCTTCGCCATCCACGCGCTCTCACGCCGCTCATTCTATTCATGGGTTGCATCGGCGCAGCGCTGCGCTATGCACTTGAAGCCGCGCTTCCCGCAAATGGTGGGTTTCCCGCAGCTACGCTAATTATTAACATTTTCGGCTGCTTTGTGTTAGAGCTGGTCAATAGTTATATTGGACGACGCATGCACCTGCCAGGCCCTCTGGTGAAATCATTGGGTGTTGGCCTTGTTGGCGCATTCACCACCATTTCTGCCTTCTCGACAGAGTGCCTTACCTTCATACAATCTGGCGAATACGGAATCTGGGCAGCCTATATTGCTGCTACCGTTGTGACCACCTTCTTAGCTGCACTTGCAGGACATGGAGTGTGCCGGCTGCTTGATGCACGACGTATGAAACGAATCAAAGCACGACGCGAAGCGATACACAAACGCCACGCCGCCGCACGTGAACGTGTGCGAAAAGCGCATGCAGAACGCGAGAATATGAAAACGCGTGAAGCTCGTGAAGTACGCGAAGTTCGAGAAGAACGCGAAGCACGCGGTACGGCACACAACAATAGGCATAATCAAGAAGGTGACGGCCGATGAACTGGATAGCCATCATCGCTGTCAGCTTAGGGGGTGCACTCGGGGCGCTCTGTCGCAGCAAGGCTACCGGGCTGCTAAAACCGCATTTCAACAGCGCCTTCCCCGTGCCGACACTACTGATCAACATCTGCTCGTGCACGCTAGCTGGCGTATTACTATGCGTGCAAGTACATCTGAACCAGACAGCCTACCTTGCTGCCACGATGGGTTTTCTCGGTGGCTTTTCTACCCTTTCAACCATGAATTATGAAGCGGTTGACCTGGTGGTACACGGACATGCCGCAACAGGCGCCGCCTATCTGGCGGCAACATATGCAAGCACCCTTGGTGCTGCAGCGGCCGGATTTGCCCTTGCAGGGTTGTTTATTTAGGGCGACGCGAGTTTGCCTTTGCAGGATCGTTCGTTTGCGGCGACGCGAGTTTGCCTTTGCAGGATCGTTCGTTTGCGGCAGCGCGAGTTTGCCTTTGCGAAATGGTCCGCTTAAAGCGCCGCTTCCCTTCTACGCTCCATACACCTTCGCGTACGTCACAATCACGATGCCAACAAGCATCAAAGCAGCTCCGCCGATACGCCAGCCATTAACTGGGCGTTTTTGAGTAGCAAACAAGCCACCAGCGTCAATAGCCATACTGCCCGCAAGCTGGCCAAGCATCGCGCAGACATTCCACAAACTCACGCCGAGCACAGGGGCCGCCAAAACCTGGCAAGCAATACCCGCAGCACCGTATATGCCACCAGTTAAATGCCACGGCTTCGCGCCAACGTAGCGATGGAATTTCCCGCGACCTGAGATAAGCGTGAGCACTAACAACACAAGGGCTCCGCCAAGAAAGTTCACAAACGATGCCTCAAACGTGCCAATATTGGCAGCCAAAGCAGCGTTTGTCGAAGGTTGTAAACTGGCAACAATTGCGGAAATAAAAGGAATACCCAGGTAAAACAGCTGTTTATGCGTCGGACGTTTAGAACCCGCCGTCCCACGGAACACAAGCAAAATGCCCACACCCGCAACGACACAGCCGGCGATTCGCAGCGGCGTTGCTGGAATAACCGAAGCCCCCATCAGCCCAAACGCATCAACAACTACGCCACCAACAAGTTCGCCAAACATAAGCGACGCCATCATAAGCGCCACTCCTAGATACGGCGTGACAAACACCGTGCACACAACCATAATCGCGCCATAAAAGCCACCAAACAGTTGCCACACCGGAACCGAGAGAACATCAGAAAAATTTCCCGAACCAAAAACAAGCATCAAAATAAAAGCAATAAGGGCGCCTACAACGAAATTCGTGAAACTCGCCTGTACTGCGCCAACAAAACGTCCAAGCGCCGCATTTGTAGGGCTTTGACACGAGATGGCAATACCAGTGAATATGCCCAGGAAAACAGCTATATACATTCAAAAATCCCTAATCAACTTAAACGAGTATTCCGGCGTTTAAGTGTTTCTGCTCGGTGAAACGTAATATATACAGTACGCTCTAGAGCGCTGAACCTCCCGAGCAATTCGGTCAAACGCACAGGCGCACGCCGGAGCAGCTGTCAGACAAACATGCAGAAACGCGCAGGTGCGCACAGGTGCAGCTATCGGGCAATTCGGTCAAACATCCGCAGACGCACGTCCGAGCAGCTATAATAGCAGCAATTACGACACGTCCCGAAAGGATGGGCAATGGACGCACGCACCGCCCGCATCGGCTTTATCGGTTTTGGAAACATGGCGCAAGCAATGGCGAAAGGCCTGGTCAACCATGGCAATGTGGAAGGAAGCCGCATTATAGCCTGCGCTGCACACTTCGACAAACTGCAAGCAAGTTGCGCTGAAATTGGCGCTGTTGCAGCACACGACGCCACCGAGGTAGTCGCCGGATCCGATATCGTCATCATTGCCGTGAAACCATATTTAGTTGCCGAGGTAATTACACCTGTAAAAGAAGCGCTGGCTGGCAAAGCAGTTATCTCCGTTGCATCTGGTGTTCTCTTTGACGACTACGAAGGCATGCTTGCGCCGGGTACCCACCATCTCTCAACTATTCCGAACACACCCATTGCTGCAGGTTGTGGCGTTATCGCCTACGAGCAAAACCATTCGCTGTCCGATGACGAATGGACAGCATTTGAAGGTTTGTTCTCGCCTATCGCACTTTTGGAACCCGTTGCCGGCAATCTGTTGTCTGTCGCGTCAGCTGTGGCCGGGTGTGGTCCTGCCTTCGCCGCCATGTTTATGGAAGCACTGGCCGATGGTGGCGTAAAGAACGGGCTTCCGCGCGCAACCGCGCAGCGCCTTGCGGCTCAAATGATGGCCGGCACTGCACAGCTTCACCTAGAAACCGGCACGCACCCTGGCGCCATGAAAGATGCCGTATGCTCGCCAGGCGGCACGACAATCAAAGGAGTTGCTGCCCTTGAGCAGGGGTCTTTCCGCAGCGCAGTCATAAGCGCAGTAGACGCAACGCTCGGTCATTAATGCAGTAGGCCGACGCTCAAGTAAAAACAGCTATCGAAGCCACGATCAGCTGCTCTTCCACGGGCCACAATCAGCCAGCGGCTTCTCATACGCCACAATCAGCTAACGGCTCCTCATGCGCGACAGCCAGCTGCTCTTTCACGCACCACAATCAGCCAACGGCTCCTCGCGCGCGGCAAACGGCACAACACGGCAAGACACAAGCAACTTAAGCGCCGCCCGCCAGTTTAATAGAGCGTTTAACATTCCTGAAACATTTGCCTCCAACCCTCCGGGGTACTATGAGACTCGTTTACTAACAATTTACGAGGTATTTACATGGAAGCAATAACGCAAATCCTAAACGACATTGACGCAGCGGTCTGGGGACCGGTCACTATTGTTCTACTGCTTGGGTGCCACATTTACACAACCATCCGCACGAAATGCATTCAACGCAAGTTGCCGCTAGCGCTAAAGCTTTCGGTCACCAAGGACGACGGTGCTGAAGGCGATGTAAGCAACTTCGCCGCCATGGCAACTTCGCTTGCTTCCACGCTTGGCACCGGATCGATCGTCGGTGTTGCAACTGCCGTGCTTTCAGGCGGCCCGGGTGCTGTGCTATGGATGTGGATCACCGGTATCCTTGGCATGGCAACCAAGTACACCGAGGTGTTCGCTGCACTGAAGTACCGCGTGAAGGACAAAAATGGCCAGATGATGGGCGGCGCCATGCACGTATGGGAGCAGCGCTACAAGCGTCCTGACGGCACGGTTCCGTGGTGGGCAAAGCTTGCCGCTATCTGGTTTGCTGTGCTTGCTTGCTTCACCATCTTCGGTATTGGCTCAGCTGTGCAAACAAGCGCTATTACGTCTGTTGCGAAGGCGAACTTCGGCTTCGACCCGTTCATTGTTGCCTTCATCATCTGCGGTTCTGCCGCACTCATTATCGCCGGCGGCCTGAAGTCCATCTCGTCAATCTGCGAGAAACTGGTGCCCTTCATGGGTGCAGCCTACATCCTTGGCTGCTTGTACATTCTTATTTGCAACGCAGGCATCCTTGGGCAAACGTTCGCCATTATTTTCGAATCGGCCTTCACCGGCAAAGCCATGTTCGGCGGTGCGGTTGGTTCGGGCATCATGGTAGCCTTGCAATTCGGCTGCGCACGTGGTCTGTTCTCCAACGAGGCTGGCCTTGGCACTCAGCCCATCATTGCCTCAGCTGCGGCGACCAAAAACCCTGCTCGTCAGGCACTTGTGGCAATGACAGGCCCGTTCTGGTGCACCGTTGTCATCTGCCTGGTAAGCGGCTTGGTTATCGTGTCTACCCTAGTTGCCAACCCCACGCTTATCCCTGATGCGGGCGTCACGTCCGGCGCAGAACTTGCCAACGCCGTCTTCGGCACCATCCCCTATGTTGGCACACCGGTACTGATGTTAGGCATCCTGTGCTTCGCATATTCCACCATCATTGGCTGGAGCTACTACGGTGAACGCGTCACGCTGTACCTGTTCGGCCGTCGCTGGACGCCAATTTACCTGGGCTTCTACGTTGTCATGGGCTTCCTTGGTGGCATCGGCGTGGGTGATATCGCTTGGACAGCAACCGACATCTCCAACGCGCTTATGGCCATCCCTAACATCATCATGGTCATCCTGTGCACGGGTATGGTTGCAAAGGAAACGCAGCATTACGTCTATGACGGCAATATCGACGAAGCATGCCAGGAAGATATCCCTGAGCTTGAGGAAAAGAGCGTGTTTTTACGCAAGAAGGCCTAAAGGCAAATCCGCTTCTGTTCTAGCTTCTGTTCTAGCTTCTGTTCTATAAGCTTTTCAAATAGAAGTGCGGCGCAGCGGTAAAAAACGACTGGAAATTACCCCTTGCGCAACTGCGAACAGCGCACTATAGTGTTCGCCAATGAATTCTGTTTCAGGGCGAGGTGAAAATCCTCACTGGCGGTAACCAGAAGCTCATGCAGCAAGCTGGAAGTCCGCGAGCCTACCGAGCGCACAAGCGCAAGGCGGGCCGATCCGGTGAAAATCCGGGACCAACGGTTACAGTCCGGATGAAAGAGGCAGACGTTCGAAGATTTACGCCCTACCTGGGTATACCTGCGAATGACAAGCCTGTATTGAAGGAATTCATACGGGCTTGTTTCTTTTTTCGCGAAGCCAAGAAGCATTCCCCCGTCGCAAAATCGAGCTTCGCCGAAAGAAGGCAAACTATGTCTAACACAACTGCAGGTAACGCCCCTATCGTGAACACCAATCGCTGGTCAACGCGCCAACTGGTCACCATGGCACTTATGTGCGCCGTGGCCGCACTTCTGAACTTCGTGCAGATCCCGATTCTACCGAGCGCACCGTTTCTGACCTATGACCCCTCGCTTATGCCCGCAATGGTTTGCGGCTTTGCATATGGCCCGGGTGCAGGCTTTATCGTCGGTGCTATTGCTGCAATTATTCACGGCCTTATTCTTGGCGAATGGGTTGGCAGCCTGATGAACATCACCGCTACGCTGTTCTTCGTCGTGCCGGCAGCGCTTATCTACAAGCGCAACCACACCTTCACCGGCGCCATCATCGGCTTGGTTGTTGGCTGCATCATTGCCACGCTCGGCGCTGTTCTGACCAATCTGACCATTGGCGTGTGGTTCTGGTATGGCTCGGCTGACGTCATTCTGCCGCTGATGCTTCCTGCGGTCGTTCCGTTCAACCTGATTAAGACTGTGTTGAACTCCGTGTTAACGCTGATTGTATACAAGGCTATCTCAAACCTTATCACACCGAAAAAAGACCAGGTCAAAGGCCGCTAAACTATAGTAAGCCGTTATTGAACAGGCGGGCGACACCCCGTCTGTTCGCCTGTTCGTCTGCTCGTTTGTTCGTCTGGTTTCGAGTCGCAAAATCACCCGTTTGCATCCTCAGTAAACGTTGCCTCAAATACGCAAACAGCAATTCCTACCCCCCGAAACCGTACTAAATTCCTACCCCCCGAAACCGTATCAGCAACTTCTTTAAACGCAAGGAATCACCCGTGATTGATATCTCAAATGTAAAGTTCACCTACGACGGCGCAACGTTCGCCCTTAACGGCGTAACCGCGCACGTGAACCGGGGTGAATTTCTCTGCGTACTTGGTGGCAATGGTTCTGGTAAATCGACGCTAGCAAAGCACTTAAACGCCCTGCTCACGCCTGACGAGGGCACAATTACTGTTGACGGGATGAACACCGCAGATGCTACATGCACCTACCTGATTCGCAAAACGGCCGGCATGGTTTTTCAAAACCCTGACGACCAATTAGTTGCATCGCTTGTGGAAGATGACGTGGCATTCGGCCCGGAAAACTTAGGACTTGACCCTGCTGAACTGCGTCGACGCGTAACCGACGCGCTTGAGGATGTCGGGCTTTCCGGCTTTGAGCGTCATGAAACCCATGCTCTTTCTGGCGGACAGAAACAGCGTGTTGCCATTGCTGGCATGCTGGCAATGGACCCGCAGGTGCTTATTTTAGACGAAGCGTCGGCAATGCTTGATCCGCGTGGGCGATCAGGCCTTATGCGCGTATGTCGTGAACTGCACGAACGCGGTTTCACCATCATCATGATTACTCACTTTATGGAAGAAGCTGCAGCTGCCGACCGCGTTATTGTGATGGAAGCCGGACGCATAGCCCTGTGCGGTACGCCGCAGGAAGTGCTCACGCGTGCTGACGAACTGGCGCATTTGAACTTGGAAGTCCCCTTCGCCACGCGCCTGTCACTTGATTTACGCGCGTGTGGCGCAGGCGTAGACGCTACAGTTGACACCAATAAGCTGGCACACAGCATTCTTGAAGCTGCGCATACAAAAGGCATCGTAGCCGCCAACCAAGCGAGCCCCAACAGCAACGGCGGAAATGATGTCAAAGCAAACAATTCTGGCAGCATCATGAATGACCGCGATATTGCGGGCGGCAACTTGGGCACAGGCGAAGGCACAGGCGCAGGCGTCAGCGCATGCGCGGATGCGGGTTCGAACGCCGGCGTGCGCGCGGACGCAGGCGCGGGTGCCAGCGCAGGCGCCCCTCTTATCACTTTCGACAATGTCAGCTACACCTACGATGCCGCTGAAGCCAAACGACAGCGTAAACGCAACGCGGCACCTGCTGCTAAGCAGGCAAAATGGGGCAACAGCCCCGATAGCCTGTGGGCTATTCGAAACGTTAGCTTCAGCGTGCATCGCGGCGAATTTTTAGGCATTGCCGGACACACTGGCAGTGGTAAGTCCACCATTATTCAGCATATGAACGGCATCTTAAAGCCGACATCGGGTCGTGTGCTTGTCGAAGGCCGCGACATTGCTGACAAGCGTGCCGTACAAGATGCACGCGGAACTATCGGTGTTGTGTTCCAATACCCTGAATATCAGCTGTTTGCTGAAACGGTTTACAAAGACGTCGCGTTTGGCCCGCGCAACTTAGGAATCCCTGAAGACGAAGTGGATGCCCTGGTAAAAACATCGCTTGAACGCGTTGGCCTTAACCCTGACGAGCTGTGCGAGAAAAGCCCCTTTGAGCTTTCTGGCGGCCAACAA
Organism: Senegalimassilia sp.; assembly: GCA_963619015.1. Classification (GTDB taxonomy): domain Bacteria; phylum Actinomycetota; class Coriobacteriia; order Coriobacteriales; family Eggerthellaceae; genus Senegalimassilia. The sequence continues at coordinate 15,377 of CAVEUW010000034.1, forward strand.
CGTCGTGTCGCATTTGCAGGCGTGCTTGCTATGGACCCCAAAGTGCTTGTGCTTGACGAACCCGCAGCAGGACTTGACCCGGCAAGCCGCCGCAGCTTCCTAGACATGATTGCACAGCTGCATGAACAAGGCCTGACGGTAGTTATGGTCTCGCATAACATGGATGACTTGGCAGCTATGTGCGACCGTGTTGCTGTCATGAACGAAGGTAAGCTGCTTGCAATCGATATGCCGGAAAAGCTATTCCTGCAGGCCGACAAACTCAAACGCGTCGGCCTGGGCACCACCGAGCCGCAGGCTTTCGCCAACATGCTTGCTAACGGCGGCTTCCCCATAAGCACAGATGTGTTGCACAGCGAACCTGAACTGGCACAACTGATCGCAAAGGAGCTTTCCTAATGCAAGGCTTCTCTTTCGGCAGCTATATCCCCGGCACAAGCCCCATCCATCGCTTAGACCCGCGCACAAAACTTGTGCTTGGCTGCGCCTTCATCATCGTAATGTTGGTGGCGAAAACCCCGGCTGCGCTTGGCTTATGCGCGCTATTCGTGTTAGCAATATATCTTATGGCCCGTATCCCGTTTTCCAAAGCAATGCAATCGCTTGCACCGCTTTTGGTTATTGTCGCGACCGTTGTTATTCTGAACCTATTTACTGCTACCGAGGGCAACGTGGTGGTCGACTGGGGCCTTCTGAAAATCCGCGATGCCGGTATAACGGCAGCCCTGTTCATGGGTGTGCGTCTGACCATTATGATGCTTGGCATGAGTTTGATTACGCTCACTACCATGACCATCGACCTCACTGAAGCATTTGAACGCCTGCTATCCCCCTTCGCACGTTTCGGCCTACCAGCACACGAGTTGGGCATGATTATGGGCATCGCGCTGCGATTCATGCCGCAATTCGCAAGCGAACTTTCAACGGTATATCACGCGCAAGTAAGCCGCGGCGCTAAGCTATCAAACAGCCCACTCAAAGGCGTGCGAATGCTATCGTCGCTGATGGTTCCCCTGTTTACCAGTGTATTTCGTCATGCAGAAACGTTATCTGCTGGTATGGATGCACGTTGCTACCACGGTGGAATCGGACGCACACGCCTGCATCCGCTGAAGTTCGCTACTCGCGACGGCATAGCTTTAGCCGCAATAGTCGTACTTACCGCCGTGGTAGTGTTAGCGAATATGGTGTAGAAGCAGCAGGTGTGCGAAGCGAACAGCAAGCAACGCGCAAGCAGCAGATAGCAAACGGCACACAAGCAGCGTGCAACAAGCAGCAAGTGCACGCAGCAACCAGCAGGCAGCACACAACCAGCACCCGCAAGTGCAACCATAGACAAACCGACCGAAAGGACACCCCATGACCGGCAACGAAACAATTCTTCAGTATCTCACCAGTGTTCCTGCCTGGTATTTGGCCACGTCAGTAAACGACCAGCCACACGTGCGCCCCTTCAGTTTCGCAGCAGAACAAGACGGCAAAATTTGGTTTGTTACAGCAACAACCAAAGACGTTTGGGAAGAACTGCTGCAGAACCAAAAGTTTGAAGCAACCAGCTGGTGGCCAGGTCATGGTTGGCTCATTTTGCGCGGTCGCGCGGGGCTAGAAGACAAAGCAAGCGCTGACATGCGCTATGCAGGCTACGCGCATCTGTGCAGCCTTGGAGAAAGCTACGACGGCCCTGACGACCCTACGCTGGTGTTCTTTAGCGTAGAAGACCCGAAAGCTTGGATTTGCAACCACGACGAGTGGAAGCCGATTGAACTGTAGAACAACCTACTGGAAGTCGTAGAGGTCCTTAGCGGCTTGTTTAAAGTCCTCGTACACCTCTGCGGCAATAGCTTCGTCTTCAACCAGCTCGAAAGCAGCAGGCTGTCCCTCTTCGTCAAGCTCAGTGACCTCAAGCAAAACTACTTCGCCAGAAGAGCATGCCGGACAATCTTCGCTTACCGGGAAAAAGAAGCCGTAGCGGCGGCTGTCACGCAGGATAAGGCCCAAAAATTCCAGGTCAATGCGCTCGCCCTCTTCATCTTCGAAGGTAAATGTAATGCCTTCTTGTGTAGGCGGGCAGAAGTTCGGGGCAGATCCTTGACGCATGGTGTACTCCTTTGTTCACGGCGAGCGCTAAGTCGGGCTATATGCAAAACAAACTACTCAAATTCGCTGTACGTAGAGCCTTACACAAAGCGCGCAGCCGATTTTTGATGATTGGGGCGAACTTATTGCGAATGCGTATAGGTTCGCTTGTTTTCAGAAGCGTAACACAATAGCGGAGGTGGGCAAACGCGCGATTTTGCATATTTTTGGCTGGTATACTAATCGGCAGCAAATAAGCATTATCCGGCGCGGCACCAAGAAGGCAAACAAAAACCAGCGCGCCGCCGAAACGACACGAGGAGGACTCATGTTTGGAATGGACCCGAAGAAAAGCGAGCCGCTAAGCGAAGAAGAAGGCGTCAAGAAAATGACCCAGATCGGCGCTATTATGCAGCAAGCCGGTATGGATTTCGGTGAAGACGATATGCGTCTTCTGCGCGACGCTTATATGGGTCAGAACGCCTACGAAGAGCAGATGGAAGCCCTTATCGAGCGTTATAGCGGCAATACTGACTGGGAGCAGGCAGCTGAAGAGCAGCTGGCAGGTTCTGATGAAGAAGACGACAGCGACGAGGCTATCGACTTTAGCGAACTTGGGTAGCAGGCATAAGCTGCCAACTGCTTTAGGCTAATAAAACAAATTTAGATGTGCTTCGGGCGTTGATGTCAGTCAGCGCCCATTTTGCATTGCAAGGCGAAGTGCGTTCGGATTTCGAATTTCACGTTGACGCAGTTCGATGACGTCATACGCAAAGAAGGCGAGGATGATACTCCTCGCCTTCTTCTATTAGCGACCTGACAATAGCCTAAGCGAATCGTTAGGCCATGTGTCATGCGCCGTGCTTAGTTCGTGCCTAGTTCGTACTTAGCTCAGCCGACGACGGCGCCTAACGCTTACAGCAAGCGCAATCAGGGACGCAAGAGCCAACGTCGATGCACCAAGCGTCGCAAACGTGGATGTGTCTCCCGTCTGCGTTGTAGCAGAGGCGCTGCTGGCCTTGGTGGCACCGGAGCTACCTGTTGCGCCAGCACCGCTACCGTTGTTTCCGGAATTACTGCCATTGCCGTCGCCGTTGCTGGAATTACTGCCGTTACTGCCGTCCGGCTCGGGGTTGGTATCATCAGGGGTTGTCGTGCCAGGTGTATTCGGCGTATCGGGTTGATCGGTGCCATCATGCTCAGGATCTGGGGTGGGTTCAGGGTCAGGAGTCGGCGTCGGATCGGGAGCCGGCACTGGGTCAGCCTTAGAATTCTTCTCGTCAACAATCGTAAGCGTGCCATCATTAAACGAAGCGCTGCCGCACGTAAGCTCGGCCTTGCCAAGCGAAACAGAGCCGTCTTCTGCAACCGAAACAACAAGCGTGCCTTCAAGTGTCAGATACCCATCAGGGGTTTTCGTCTCAACTATCTTGTACTGATGACCAGCAAGCAAGTTGCTAACCAGTACACCCGAGCCGTCCTTCAAATCAACGACAACCGCCGCAGCGGACGTATCAGTCAAGTCGGTAATGGTGACTTGCGCACCTTCCAAATAAGTATCGGTGTCTTTCGACTTCTTCTGAATCGTAAGTTCAATCTTGTAGTCGGACATCTTTACCGTGGAGCCATCGGCAGATGCAGTGCCGTTTTGTGGCTGCGACACATTTTTCACCTGGCCGGCCTCGTCAACGGTGAATTCGAAGCTGCCTCCAACGCTGTAGCCTGCGGGCGCCTTGGTTTCAGTGATGCGGTACGTGCCGTTCTGTGCAAGCTGCAGGCTTTCGATATCGTCGGCCGCCAGGCCTTCAAGTTTGGTTTCTTCCTTGCCTACAAACGCGCCGCCCTCAAGCGCCTCGATGGTGTACAGGCCACCCTCAAGCTGCTCGCCTTCCACGTTGCTCTTTTGGAACGCGATGTGGATGGCCTCGTCCTTAACACCGACCGTTGCGAATTTGCCGAACGGGTAATAGCCGGAATCCTCATCCCCCTCGACAGCCTTCACGGCACCGTCGGGGCTGATGGTGAACTTGAACTCAGCGCTGTTGAGTTTGTAACCGGTTGGAGCCGCAATCTCGCGCATCGTATACACAGTGGCGCCGTCGGCAATAAGCAACGCTTCATCGATTGTCGCCATACCATTGTCACCGGTTGTGAAGGTCTTGGAGGTTTCGCTCGTATTCGCGAACTTTCCCGAAATCTCGAACGTCGCGCCAGCAAGCCATTCGGCGGCATTGTCGGAGTCCACCTTCAAAATAAAGAACTGCGATGGCGAGTTGAAAACATCGCCGGCGAACAGTGTGATCTCGTCGCCGGAAGTCTTGAAGAACGGCGAAATACCATCCGCGCCGTCGCCTACGCATTTAAACGTACCGTCTTCCTGCACGGTGAAGGTAAGCGTATCGGAAAGAAGCGTGTAACCGGCCGGAGCCTTCGTCTCGGAAAGCTTATAGGTTGCGCCGATCACAAGCTGGCCTGCCAGAGTTGCCGTGCCGTCTTCGCCGGTCGTGAGCGTTTTCTCAGTTTCGCCATCGGCGAACATAGCGCCATCAACGCCCTCGATCTTCAGCTGCGCGCCGGCAAGCTTCAGCGTGTCGTCGACAGCAGATTTCTTC
>CAVEUW010000035.1:0-19990 GCA_963619015.1 Senegalimassilia sp.
GTGCTCGTAATTTGCGAGAACCCCCGCCATAAGCAGCGTCAGGGCTAGGAAGAAAAAGGAGTTTAACCTATGGCACGTCTCGTTGGTGTCGACCTTCCTCGCGGCAAGCGCATTGAAGTCGGCTTGACCTACATCTACGGCATTGGCCTCACCACTTCCAAGAAGGTCTTGGAAGAAACCGGTATCAACCCGGACACGCGCACCGATGACCTCACTGAGGAAGATCTCGTAAAACTGCGCGACTACATTCAGAACAACATCATGGTAGAAGGCGACCTGCGTCGCGAGGTTTCCCAGAACATCAAGCGTCTGATGGAAATCGGCTGCTACCGTGGCCTGCGTCACCGCAAGGGTCTGCCCGTTCGCGGTCAGCGCACCCACACGAACGCTCGTACCCGCAAGGGCAAGCGTAAGCAAATCGGCGGCAAGAAGAAGTAAAGGAGCTAACAAGTGGCAACTAAGAAAAACGTGCGCACTCGTATTAAGCGCTCCGAACGCAAGAACATTGCCGTTGGCGCTGCGCACATCAAGTCTACGTTCAACAACACTATCGTCAGCATCACTGATCCTCAGGGCAACGTGATCTCCTGGCAGTCCGCTGGTACCGTCGGCTTCAAGGGCTCTCGTAAGTCCACGCCGTTCGCTGCTCAGATGGCTGCTGAAGCCGCTGCTAAGACGGCTATGGAACACGGCCTGAAGAAGGTCGCTGTTTACGTCAAGGGCCCGGGTTCCGGTCGTGAAACCGCTATCCGTTCTCTGCAGGCGACTGGTCTGGAAATTGCCAGCATTCAGGATTGCACCCCCATCCCGCACAATGGCTGCCGCCCCAAGAAGCGTCGCCGCGTGTAACTGAAAGGATCTAAATTATGGCTATTAACAGAACTCCGGTTCTTAAGCGCTGCCGCCAGCTGGGCCTAGATCCCGTTGTGCTCGGTTACAGCAGCTCCAAGACTTCCAAGCGCGAGCCGAAGCGTCGTCGCAAGGAATCTGAGTACGGCATGCAGCTGCGTGAAAAGCAGAAGGTCAAGTTCATCTATGGCGTTCTGGAAAAGCAGTTCCACAGCTACTTCAACAAGGCCAAGGCAATGCCGGGCATCACGGGTGACAACCTGATGATCCTGCTCGAGTCTCGCCTTGACAGCGTCATCTTCCGTCTGGGTTTTGCTCGTACCCGCAAGGAAGCTCGCCAGATCGTGACCCACGGTCACATCACGGTGAACGGCCGTCGCGTGGACGTGCCTTCTTATCGCGTAAAGGCTGGCGACGTTGTCGCTGTCCGCGATAAGTCCAAGGAGCTTTTGGTTATCAAGAGCGCTCTGGTTTCCAACGCTCGTTTCCAGGTTCCGGCCTGGCTTGAGGTTGACATCGAGAAGCTGCAGGGCAGCGTCCTTGCTCTTCCCACCCGCGATCAGATCGATCTCGACATCCGCGAACAGCTCATCGTCGAGCTGTACTCCAAGTAGTAATCGCGCGATAGTAAGGAGGCTTACCCAACATGACAGAGTTCATGAGGCCTACGGTAACCACGGAAGAAGTCAACGAAACCGTTGCACGTTTCATCGTAGAACCGCTGGAACGTGGTTACGGCTACACGCTGGGTAACAGCATGCGTCGCGTTCTGCTGTCCTCTTTGGACGGCGCTAAGGCGACGGCCATCCAGATCGAGGGTGTGCAGCATGAGTTCACCACGGCTGAAGGCGTTATTGAGGACATCACTGACATTGTCCTGAACGTCAAAGGCCTGGTTTTCTCGGCCTTGAACGAGGACATCGAAGAGGCTACGGCCCATGTGTCCGCTGAGGGTCCGTGCGTTGTGACTGGCGCCGACCTGCAGGTTCCGACCGAGTTCACGCTCATCAACCCCGAGCACGTCATCGCAACGGTCGCCGACGGCGGCACGCTTGACATGACGGTTCGCATTGGTGTTGGCCGCGGCTATGTTTCTGCAGACGCTAACAAGCGCTCGGAAGACCCCATCGGTGTCATCCATGTCGACTCGCTGTTCTCGCCTGTTCGTCGCTGCACGATGAACGTCACCGACACCCGCGTTGGCCAGCGCACCGACTACGACAAGCTGGTGCTTGAGGTTGAAACCGACGGCTCCATTGCTCCGGTTGATGCTGTGACCCGCGCTGCGAACATTGTCAACCAGTACATGGGTGCGTTCTTGAGCCTGACCGCTACCGAGGAAGAAGAAGAGGCAGAGGTGCCTTCCATCTTCGCCCCTGAAGGCCAGGAAACCAACGCCGAGCTTGACAAGCAGATCGAAGACTTGGATCTGTCCGTTCGTTCGTACAACTGCCTGAAGCGCGCCGGCATTCATTCGGTGCGTCAGCTGGTCGAGTTCTCCGAGAACGACCTGCTCAACATCAGGAACTTTGGTGCGAAGTCCATCGAGGAAGTGAAGGACAAGCTCATTTCCATGGACCTCAATTTGAAGCTGTAATAGGAGATACTCACCATGAGGCATAACTACAAGGGCCGTAAGCTGGGAACCGATTTTTCCCACACCAAGGCCATGAAGCGTAGCTTGACGCAGGCGTTGTTCCTCAACGACCGCATCAAGACTGTCGAGTCCCGCGCAAAGGAAATCCGCCGCGACGTCGACAAGGTCATCACCTGGGCTAAGAAGGGCGACCTGCACAGCCGCCGTCTGGCTATTGCCACCCTGGGCAATGACAAAGAACTCGTCCGCGAAATCTTCGAGAAGGTTTCCCAGGGCATGTTCGCTGACCGCAATGGCGGTTACACCCGCATCATGAAGCTTGGCAACCGTAAGGGCGACAATGCTCCTATGGTTATCATCGAGCTTGTGACCGAGCCTGTTGCCAAGAAGGAAGCCGCTAAGCCGGCTGCCAAGAAGGCTGCTCCGAAGAAGGTTGCTAAGAAGGCTGAAGATAAGGCTGAGGCTACCGAGGCTGCTGTTGAAGCTAAGGCTGAGGAAGCTGTTGAGGCTGCTGAGGCAAAGGCCGAGGAAGCTGCTGAGGCTACCGAAGCTAAGGCTGAAGAAGCTGCCGAGAAAGCAGAAGCTGAGGAGAAGGCCGAATAGGTTTTCGCCAAGCGCCTAAGCGAATAACGCTTACGTAGAAGAACCCCGTGCTTTGTAGTGCGGGGTTCTTTTTTGTTGTGCGCGCGGAGCCTTCCTTATATTTGTGTTTGCCGTAGCTGTCTGGGAGCACCCTGTGAAGCGAGGGCTGTACGAATGCATTTCTTGACACATTGGCGCGGGGGAGCACCCTGTGATGCGAGGGCTGTGCGGACTGCGCGGACTGTGTGCGTTATACTGCGCGGTATGCAATTACAGACAAGCGTTTACATTCCCGAAAGTTCTTGTGTTCACGCGTGCGATCCGCGCGTGAAAATCTTGCTGCTTTTGGTGTATACCGTTGCCATTTTCTTTATCGAAACTTGGACAGGAATGGCGCTGTTTGCGCTGCTATTTTTGGGTGTGTTGGCCGCATCGCGCGTTACGCCGGCCCGCGTGTTTCGCATGGGGATTCCGGTTTACGTGCTTGCGGCAATAACCGTTGCGTTTGCTGCATTTAACCCGGCAACAGGGTTTGAACTGGGTTGTTTCTATGCAGCACGCATTATTTTGTTGCTGTTGGCCAGCGTGATCGTAACCTTTACCACCACGTCAAGTCAGTTGCTTGCAGCGCTTGCGTGGTTTTTGCAGCCGTTCCGTGCGCTGCGCGTGCCAGTTGATGACATTGCGATGGTGTGTAGCCTTGCTATTCGGTTTATTCCCTTAACAGCGGCAGAACTTGGGCTGGTGCACAATGCTCAGGCGTCCCGCGGGGCGCGGTTTGACTCTGGCGGGGTAGGGGCGCGGTTTTCTGCCTGGGGAAACGTGTTTATTTCGCTGTTTGTGCAGCTATTTCGACGTGCCGACAAATTGTCACTTGCTATGGATGCGCGTTGCTATGGCGCACCCGACGTACAGCGAACGACGCTTACGAAGCTGCAGGGGGATGCTGTATCTGCTGCGGCTTTGATGGCCGGCATCGTGTTCATGATTGCCGTAGCGGCGCTGCTGTAGTGTTGTTGCCGTAGCGGTGCTGTCCTGGCGGCGCTGCTGTAGTGCTGCGATTGCAGCGTTGACCCGCATTAGCCCACTGCGCCCATCTTCGCAATTCCTTCACGCTTGAAACCTCTAGCGGGTGCATTTGCCCGCCCGCCTTCGCACTGTTCGAGACCACCTCGCGCGTGTTACACTTTTGAGTGGTATGGCTCGGTCGCAAAAATGCGACCGACGCAAAGAAAATTTCCTTTAGGAGGCATTCAATGAGCGTCATCATCGATGTGTTTGGGCGTGAAATCCTAGACTCTCGCGGCAACCCCACGGTTGAGGTCGAGGTTGTGTTGGAGGATGGCTCCTTCGGCCGCGCAGCTGTTCCTTCTGGTGCATCTACCGGCGCGTTTGAGGCTGTTGAGCTTCGTGACGGCGACAAAGGCCGCTACCTAGGCAAGGGCACGCTTGATGCGGTTGCCCACGTAAACGACGAAATTGCCGATGCGCTTATTGGTGTGGAAGCTGACGACCAGCGCGCTATCGACGACATTATGCTTGAGCTTGATGGCAGCGACAACAAGGGCACCCTGGGTGCTAACGCTATTCTGGGCGTAAGCTTGGCCTGCGCAAAGGCTGAGGCTGAGTCTTGCGGCTTGCCCCTGTACAAGTACGTTGGCGGCGTGAATGGCCATGTGCTGCCTACGCCGATGATGAACATCCTCAACGGCGGCGTGCATGCTGACAACAATGTTGACTTCCAGGAATTCATGATTATGCCGGTTGGTGCTGAAACCTTCGCCGAGGCTCTGCGCTGGTGCGCCGAGATCTATCACACGCTGAAGAAGGTTCTGCACGAGGCTGGTCTGGGTGGCGGCGTTGGCGACGAAGGCGGCTTCGCTCCGAACTTCACCACGAATGAAGAGCCGCTCGAGTACATTGTGAAGGCTTGCGAAGCTGCAGGTTACAAGCCTGGCAGCGACATCATGTTTGCAATGGACCCGGCTTCCACTGAATTCTACAACGCTGAAACCGGCAAGTATGTGCTTGCTGGCGAAGGCCGCGAGCTGACCAGCGACGAAATGGTCGACTACTGGGCAGCGCTTGTTGAGAAGTACCCGATCATCTCTATCGAAGACGGCATGGCCGAGGAAGACTGGGATGGCTGGAAGGCACTGACCGACCGCATTGGCGACAAGGTGCAGCTGGTTGGCGACGACCTGTTTGTTACCAACAGCAAGCGTTTGGCCAAGGGCATCGAACTGGGCTGCGCAAACGCCATTCTTATTAAGGTTAACCAGATTGGCAGCCTGTCTGAGACGCTTGATGCTATCGAGATGGCTAAGCAGGCCGGTTATGCATGCGTTATGAGCCACCGTTCTGGCGAAACCGAGGACACCACCATTGCCGACTTGGCTGTTGCGCTGAACACCGGCCAGATCAAGACCGGCGCTCCGTGCCGTTCCGACCGCGTGGCGAAGTACAATCAGTTGCTGCGCATTGAGGAAGAGCTTGACACGCAGGCTCAGTACGCCGGCATGAACGCCTTCTACAACATCAACCGCTAAGGATTGGTTGGAAGGCATAATAGGGCCCCAGAAGGGCTCTGATGGCTTTATTGAAGGACGCACCGCCGCCTGGCCGTGCGTCCTTTTAGTTTGCCGCGCCCTTACACCCCGGGGCGGACGAGGCCGCCTTCGTAGGCTTTGACGACAAGCTGAGCGCGATCGTGCGCATCAAGCTTCGCCATAATTCGCGCAAGGTGGGTTTTTACGGTTGCAGGGCTGATGAACAGCTGCTCGCCAATTTGTTCGTTATTCATACCGCGTGCGACTAAGGTGAGAATCTCGCGCTCGCGGTCGGTGAGAGTTGCAAGGTCGGGTGCCACACCGCCGGTAGCCGGACGAGATGCCACGAATGTCTCGATTAACCTGCGCGTGATAGATGGCTGAATGAGTGCATCACCTGCGGCAACAATGCGAATCGCTGAAACGATGTCGTCGGGTTCGGCGTCTTTCAGCAGAAAGCCGCTTGCGCCTGCCTGTAGGGCGTCGTATACGTATTCGTCCAGGTCAAACGTCGTTAAGATAAGCACTTGGGTGTGCGCGAGCGCCGGATTTGCGCGAATAGCGCGCGTGGCTTCAATGCCGTTCACGCGCGGCATACGAATGTCCATGAGCACCACATCGGGGCGAAGCTTATGGGCAAGTTCGGATGCTTGGTCGCCGTCGCGGGCTTCGCCAGCAACTTCTATTCCATCATACGAGGAAAGAATCAGGCGAAAGCCGCTGCGCACGAGGTCTTGGTCGTCGCAGATAAGCACACGAATGGGTGCATTTTGGGTGTTGCCTGCGGCAGCGCCAGCGCTTTGCTGCGCACCTGTACCTGCGGCAGCGGCAGGACTTGTGACGTGCTGTGCGGTGTGTGCGCCAGCGCCATGCTGCGCACCTGCACCCTGCTGCGCGCTAGCACTTTGTTGTAACTGTTCTTCCATGTTATGCCTCCGTTGTGTGAAGCGGGATGGTTGCTCGTACCGTGAATCCGCCCTCGGGCGCATCGCCTGCGGCAAAGGTGCCGCCAAGCACATGTACGCGCTCGGCCATGCCGGCAACGCCATGACCTGCGCCGTCGGATGCTTTTGGTAACGACGTTACTGCTTGGTCGTAGCCTGCTGGCGAAAGCGTCTGCCCGCAGCCGGCGCCGTTATCGGCAACTACAAGCTGCGCGGTATCGTTTTCGGTGGTCAGGCGTAAAGTGATTGCCGTTGCTTCGGCGTGACGTACCGCATTGGTACATGCCTCGCGAGCAACCGTGTATAGCGCCAGGTCAATGTGGGTGGGAACAATTGCACGGTCGTAAGAAGCCATATCAAGTGTAGTCTGAAGTCCTGCATCGCGCAGGTAGCGGGCGAGTTCGCCCATCTGCTCAGTGCCAGAAGCGGGCATAGTTTCCACCGCGTCATCGCCGTGCCGCAGCACGCCAATCATCGATCGAATGTCGTCAAGGGCACCTTTCGCTGTGGTACGCGCCGTCGTAATGGCTTCTTTCGCCATCGCAGGGTCGCGGTCTACTAGGCGTTCTGCAGCCGCAAGCTGAATGCTTACAGCAGACAGACTGTGCGCGGTGATGTCGTGTACCTCGCGAGCAATGCGTACGCGCTCAGCCTCAACGCGGCGAGCAGCTTCCTCTTCGCGTGTGCGCTCGGCTTCGGCGGCGCGACGTTCTACTTCTGCAACGTAGGCGCGATGCGTGCGATATGCGTAACCAGCCAAAACTGCGGCTGCTACCAGGGCAATGTTTTGAAATCGGGTGAAGAAAACAAGGCTTGATGATTGCTGCATTGGTACATCGCCGAATAGCAACACCAATATCGATAGCGCACCGCAGACAACACCTGGTGCGGTGCCACAATCAACTGCAACGGTGTAGAGCGCAACCAAAATACAGACGACAGGCATGGTGATGCCGGAGTAACGAACCTGCAGGGCTGTGAAAACAATCAGGCAAAAGCCAAACACCGGCAGCGGGAAGACGCGCCGCAAAATAAGCGGCACCGTCATAAGCAAAAGAGCAACAAATACCTGCGCATCAGGCACCACGGTTACTTCGCCCAAATACTGGCGAAGGGCCAGGTCAGGGATAACAATAGATGAAGCCGTGAGCATTAGCTGCAGGCAGCCTACGGCAAACGTGGCAACTGCAATGGCCGCGTCAATTCCCCAGTCGCGCGCAGTGAATTCGCGCTTACTCATCAGAAGATTTTCCATGTGCGTATACTACCGCGCCAGCAGCTTTGGCGCCATACGCCCCATGGGGTATTCAGGGAGCAAGAAATAAGTGACGCCCGCTTCGCGCTTCTAGTAGAACTTTACGTCGGGGAAAGCCGGCTCTAAAGCACGCTTGAACGCCATGCCATCAGCGGTAGCGATAATGCGTTCTACCTGGGTTTTGTCGAAGCCATCGGCCACCAATTCCTCAACAGTTGCGCCATGCTCATAATGCGCAATCAAAAGTTTATCGAGCGTCGGATAATCAATGCCCATCGACTTTTCGTCTTCTTGACCAGGGGAAAGTTCAGCCGAAGGGGGCTTCACTAGAACATGCTCGGGAATAGGGGGCACCTGCCCGGCTTCTTCAGCTTGGGCGTTGCGCCAGCGAGCAATTGCGTACACATCGGTTTTATACAGCCCGCCTATCGGGGCAAATGCGCCGGCGGTATCGCCGTATAGCGTGGAATACCCCATCATTGCCTCGCTGCGATTGCCGGTATTCACCATCATCCAATTGTTTGCGTTCGAAAGCGCCATCAAAATGACAGTGCGGCAGCGTGCCTGCGTGTTTTCGGCAGGGGTGCCAGAAAGCTCGCCGCAGCCCGAGCGTTTCAGCACGGCCTCAAAGGCCTCATACGGTTCACAAATAGAAACAGCGTTGGTTTGAATGCCCAGGTTGGAGGCAAGTTCGCGCGCATCGTCAAGCGAGTGATCGGTCGAATACGGCCCGGGGAGCATAACGCCGTGCACGTGGTCGGCACCAAACGCATCAACGCAAATAGCAGCAACAACGCTTGAATCAAGGCCGCCAGAAAGGCCGATCACCATGTCGGTAAAGCCAGCGCTAGTCGCAAAATCATGCAGCGCGTCAGTGCATGCCTGATACATATCTTTCGCCTGCATACGAGTCCTTTCTCTCGCAAGCGGGAGCTTCTTGTACCAGTATGGTAGCGTAGTGTTGCAACAAGATTGCGAGATTATGAATGTTGAAACTGAAGCGCTTCGGGGCCGGCCTACTGAATAGGAGCTGAAGCGCTTCGGGGCCGGCCTACTGAATAGGAACTGAAGCGCTTCGGGGCCGGCCTACTGAATAGCGCGAATTTGGTCAGCAAGCCACGTGGCCCACTCTTCCACGCCTTCGCCTTTGGTGGCGGCAATGGGGAAGATGGGGGCTTGGGGGTTTAGCTGCTGGACCGAAGAATCAAACGCATCGCGGTCGAAATTGAACATGGGCATGGTGTCAACCTTATTTAGGATGACTACCTGCGACGCCTGGAACACGCCCGGGTACTTCAGCGGCTTGTCGTCGCCTTCGGGCACCGACAGAATCATAACCTTGGCGTTTTCGCCCAAATCGAAATCGGTCGGGCACACTAGGTTGCCTACGTTTTCAACGATGATTAGGTCGAGGCGTTCCAGATCAAGCACGTCAATGGCGCGGCTGATCATGTTGGCCTCTAGGTGGCACGCGCCGCCAGTGTTAATCTGAACTGCGGCAATACCCTGCGCTTTAATTTTCTCGGCATCGACGTTGCTGGCGATGTCACCCTCGATAACGGCGATGTTGAACTCGTCGCGCAGTGCCTCGATAGTTGCCAAAATAGTGGAGGTCTTACCCGAACCTGGGCTTGCAAGCAGGTCGAGTACAAAGACGTGGTTTTCGGCGAAACGTTTGCGCAGCTGTGCGGCCAGCTGGTCGTTCTTGTCAAGAATGGGTTGCTTCATATCAATTTGCATATGTGCTCCTAACGCTATTTCGCCTAATCAGGTAAGTCAACTTCAATAGAATCAATTTGCAGTTCGCGCCCGGCCAAAAGCTTGGTGGCAAACCCACCACACGCGGGGCATGACATGTGGAAGCGGTCGTGCTCGTATATGTTTCCGCAGTCCAAGCACTCACTTTTCGGCTTCACCATGTTGATGACTAGCTCGGCGCCCTCGGCCTTTGTGTTCTCGGTCAGCACTTCGAAGGCAAAGCGCAGTGAATCTTCGATTGCCTCGGTCATTTCGCCGATAGAAAGCGTGACCTTTAGCACCTTTAAGGCGCCGGCTTGTTCGGCGGACTGATTCACGGCGTCCATAACGCTGGTCATGATTCCGAGTTCGTGCATTCAGTCCTCCTTTCGTTGCGCGTGGTGCGAGCTGGCTGGTTTGCCCTGTGTGGCGCGCAGATTGATTGCCGCAGTCACGGCTGCAATTTTGTACTTGCCCATGGTATCCCAACCGCCCTTTAGAAACCACAGGAATTCGACCATATACAGCAAAAACGAAACGAGCCGAAGCAATGCCTCGGCTCGTTGAAATTCGTCAGTGGCAGTCCCGGCCATTCGGTGACTAAAACGCTATTGCGCTTCTTCTTTCGCCAACTCTTCGCTAGCTAAGCTAGCTAAAGCGCTATTACGCTTCCTCTTTCGCCAACTCCTGGTTCTGCTTCTTGATGCGGCTGCGCAGCGCGACGCGGGCGATAAGCAGCGAGACTTCGTACAGCAGCACCATTGCGGCGAACATAAGACCCATGGTCACCGGCGACGCGTCAGGCGTGACGATAGCGGAGATGACCAGCAGACCAACGTAGATTTCACGCCACAGGCCACGTAATTTCTTGTACGGCACGATGTCGAAAATAACCAGGTAGAACACCACAAGCGGCAGTTCGAAAGCCAAGCCAAAGCCCAGCTCGAACTTGATGATGACGTCAATGTAGGTAGACATGCGCGGCGTGACGGTGCCAAGGCCCATGGCCTGGTCGGTCAGCCATTGGAACGCCGGGTTCAAAATGATGAAGTAGCAGAACACGGTGCCGATGACGAACAGGGCAACAGCTGCCGCGAACGTCGGGATGAACCACTTGCGCTCGGAAGGCTTTAATGCCGGCAGGAAAAACGCCAGTAGCTGCCACAGAATAACAGGGCTGCAGGCAACAACCGATGCCCAGATAGAAATCTTGAAGCGCGTGGCGAATGCCTCGAAGGGGTCAAGCGCGATAAACGAGGTGTAGCCGTTTGCGTCCTTCGGCAAAAATTCAGCGATGGGCAGCATGAGGAACTGACCCATGATAGGTGTTGCCATGTAGAAGACGACGATGCCGATAATCATGCATACAACGATGCGCACCAAACGCATGCGCAGTTCGCCCAAATGGTCGAATAGGGGCATACGAGCCGGTCCGATAGGCATGTTATTCCCCCTTCTTTTCGTCGGTTGCGGGCGTTGCAGTGGTTGCGGGCTTGGTGTCGGCCGGCTTTGCGGCTTCGGCCTTGGCGTCAACCTTTGCCTCGGCCTTGGACTCGGTGGCCTTCTTGGAAACAACCGCGCTGGTCGGCGCTACTTTTGCAGCGCTTTCAGGCTTGGCCTCTGCGGGCTTCGCAGCATTGGTGGCCTCAGCAGCCTTCGCAGCAGCCGAAGCATCGGCTTCAGACTTCGCGGTGGTTGCAGCACCTGCAGCCGAAGCATCGGCAGCTGCAAGCGCAGCCTTCTTCGCAGCCTCAGCCTTTTCAGCGTCGGCAGCTTGCTTAGCGGCGCGTTCGCGGTCGTAGCGAGCCTTGCGCTCGGTGAAGCTTTCCTGCTTAGCAACCGTGCGCGGCTGCTGGGATGCAGCCTTAGAAGGCGAAGAATGCGTGGCCTTTGACGAAGCCTTGTCTACAGCCTTGTCAACCTTGTCGGCAGCCTGTTTACCTGCGGCTGCGGCCTTTTCCATAGCTTCAAGCGGGTTCTTGAACGGCTCGTCTGAATCGGGGTCGTAAACCTCGTTCTTAATGACCTTGTTCATTTCATCTTGAGCGCTGCGGAATTTATTGATTGCCTTGCCAAGCGTTTTGGCCATGGCGGGCAGCTTGTCGGGGCCGAACAGCAAAAAGCCGAACAGCAAAATGAGGAATAGCTCGAATCCTCCGATACCGAACATAACGTCCCCTTACGTTCGTTGAATACATACTCGTCAGTTGCGCTTTTGCGTGGTTGTTCCTTTGGGCGTAACTTTGCCAATAGTAGCACAAACGCCGCGCGCTCTACCGCGCGCGGCATGTCTACAGAAAAAGTTACCGCAATGAATTATTCGCGTTTCAGAAGGTAGTAGGCCTAGTTGCCTGCGGAAAGCACTGTGATGGCCAGCGTTGGGATGCTGAGCGCCAAAACCAAGATAACGCAGACGATAACTGTGAAAATCTTCTTGGTGCGCTCCGAAGCTTCGCGACGTGCGGCTGCGCGAGCTTCGCGTTCCTGAGCAGCCTTGATGCGTTCAGACTTTTGCTTTGCGGTCAGTTTTTGGTTGGTTCCCATGCTACTTCCTTAGCTTGCTTCGAATTTCAATAACGCGGGCAACGTTGCGGGCGACTTCCACACCAACGTGCCACTGGTTCTTTTCGTACAGAGTTTTGCCGGCCACCATAGTCATCAGTACGTCGGTGCCGTTGCAGGCGTTCACCACATCGGTAACGGGGTCAGATACAGAAGTCTGGTGTGTGCCTGACATATCAACAGCTACGATGTCGGCCTGTTTGCCAACCTCTAGGCTGCCAATTTTGTCGTCCATGCGCAATGCGCGGGCGCCTTCGATAGTTGCCAGCTCAAGCATGGTTTTCGAATCAATGAAGCCCTTGCGGTTAACGGCGCGCTGTAAAAGCATACCAATGCGCATTTCAATAAGCATGTCGGTAGAATCGGTTGCAGCGGGGCTGTCGGTGCCAAGACCAATGCGAATGCCGGCGCGGCGATATTCGTCAAGCGGCGCGACGCCCATGCCAAGTTGCGCGTTAATGCGCGGGCATGACGCAACCGATACGTCGTATTCAACCATTTTGCGAATGTCGCGGTCGTCGGGGTAAACACCGTGCACAATCATGACGTTGTCGCTATCAAAAGCGCCCCAGTTCAGCGCATAGTTTATAGGCGTTGTGCCGGTAGGTAGCCACGGTGGCACTTCCACAAAACCGCGCTTGTTATCCATCTGATGCACCGAGAACGGGGAAGAACCATAGCGCACAAAGTCGCATTCTTCCTTGTCGCCAGCTAGTCGCAGGGCAACAGGTAGGCTTTCACGTGTTGCGTAGGCGGAAACTTTGCGGAATACCTCGGGGTGGCAGTTGAACACCGAAGCGGGGGATACGCCGACCGTTATGCGACTTGAGTCAACCTCTTCGCGCCAGTGTGCCACGTCGTGCTCAGCGGTATTCATGGCGAAATCAACACGGCGGCTGTCCATGGCGCCGACCTCGCGGTATACGATGCCGCGCAGGCCGAGTTTATTCATAGCGGTGCAGCTTGCGCCTGTTGAGGTGATGTCAGCGACGGTGGTGATGCCGCTAGAAAGCGCTTCTAAGCCGCCAAGAATTGCTGAGTCGTACCAGTCGGCGACGTCGAGTTTTGCGGAAAGGTCGCGCATGGACATGATCCAGGTTGCGTAGGGTACGTCATGCACCAAGCCGCGCAGCGCAGCGTTTTCCAAGTGTGTGTGCAGGTCAACAAAGCCCGGCAGAAGTGCTGCCGAATCGTATTCGACAGAAGGCTCGTTTGGATAGCGAAGTTTGAGCATGCTTGCGTCGCCGATATCGGAAATACGGCCGTCGCGTACCAGTACAGCACCGTTTTCAATAGGGTCGGCAGTTATGGGGAGCACGTATTGCGCACATAGAAGCATAAGCGGCCTCGCAGGTTGGGTTTGATTTGTCGGCTTTCCATAATAGCACCTGGATTACCTGCTGCGCCCGCCGGTGAAAGCATTCATGAAAGCAACGCTGTGAACGGCATTGCGGAAGTGACTGCGCTACTTGATTGGGAAGGTGGCGGTGAAGGTGGTGCCGGTTGCGGCGGAGCTTTCAACCTCAAGGGTGCCACCGTGCTCTTCGGCAATGGCATACGCGATGGCAAGCCCAAGGCCGTGTCCACCTGTGCCTGATGTGCGAGCCTTATCGGCGCGGTAGAAGCGGTCGAACACGTGCGGCAAGTCTTCCTTAGAAATGGGTGTGCCGGTATTGCAAACGGCCAGCTTTGCGCGTTTTCCCTGTTTAGATAAGGTAACAGTAATGTGACCGGATTCATTAACGTATTTGCAGGCGTTGTCGATGAGTGTTGTGGCTAATCGGCGCAGGCGCTTGGAGCTTCCGGTGACAAAAACGCCTTCGGCAATGTCTGATTCCATTTCGACACCACGTTCAAACGCGACTGATTCAAATTGCAGCAATTCGCCTTCCACCAGGTCAGATAGATCAACCTTTTCGATATCTTGCTGCGGGGTAGCGCCGCTTTTCCCGCCAACGCCGCAAGCGCCGCCAAGGCCGCCAATCGCACTTGCTGCGGCCGACGTTGCTGCTTCTTCGTCCATCTTTGCCAAGGCCAGCAGGTCGCCAACTAAACCCTGCATCGCTTCGGCTTCGTGTTGGGTACTCTCAAGCCATTGCGCTTGGCTGGCTATTGTGCGCTCGGGGTGCTCAAGAGCAATTGAGGTATTCGCCAGAATTACCGTGAGCGGGGTTTTAAGATCATGTGAGGCGTCTGCGACAAAGCGGCGCTGCTGAGCCCAGGCGTTTGCAACCGGGCGTAAGGCCCAGCGACTGAAGAAAATGCTGATGATCAGAAACACGGCAAGCGTTGCAATGCCAACACCGGTAAGTGTTAGCGCGAGCGTTTGCCAGCCAGAGGCGGTGCTGGTGTCGGCGAATGCCAAGTATGTGGTTGAGCCAATGTTGCGCTTCATGTAAATAAGCCCTAGGTCAGCTAGGGTGCCAGAACCTTCGTCAACGTTTGTAAGCTCGGCGGTTGCGGCCTGCAGCACATCATCGGAAATTGACGCGGTGTTGGTTTCTGTTGATGTGACCTGGCCAGCGTCGTTGATTGAGAATACGGCCATAGGAATAACCTGGTCGCCGTCGCGGCCGCGTCCGCCGATAACGGGTGGCGTGCCATGATTGGTGTTTTCGGTAGAGGAGGGCGACGCTTCAGAGGTGGTGGAGTTGTCTGGGGTGGAAGACGCTGCTTCTGGGGTGGAGGACGCTGCTTCAGGGGCGGAGGAGTTGTCCGAGGCAGAGGGCGTCGCTTCGGTAGTGGCAGAGTTGTCCGAGGTAGAGGGCGTCGCTTCGGTAGTGGCAGAGTTGTCCGAGGTGGCAGGCGTGCCTAAGCCCCCTTCGCCACTAAGCAGCTTGTTGGAATTCCGCTCGCCCTCGCTGGTGATTTTCACCTGCGGTTCAGCGGCGCGCGAAATGGCGCCATCAAGTGCGGTGCTTACGGTCGTTAATCCCTGCTGGTAACTAATGGCAACAACAATAGTGAACACGACGGCAATGACCACAGCAACAGTGGCCATGTTGAGGGCTATGAATTTGATTCGCAGCTTTTTAAGCATCGTGCTCCTTGAGAGTTCGCGCCCCGAATGACTTACGGAAAGTTCGCACCCTGTGTGGGTTTATCCTTCTTGAGGACTTGTGCCCCGTGCCTAGATGGGCTTTGAAGGTTGCCTTTAGTATGACGCAAATGAGGCGGTTTTACAGGCGGCTTTGCCTCCGTCAGTTACCAGGCGATGTTAGGCGGTTTTGCCCCCCGTCAGTTACCAGGCGATGTTAGGCGGTTTTGCTCCCGTCAGTTACCAGGCGATAACCCGCTTTGCGCAGTGTTTCAATGCTGGCTTCGGACCCAAGGAAGCGAATTTTCTTGCGCAAGAAACTTACGTAGGCCTCAACGTTGTTGTCTTCGGCGGTTGACTCAATGCCCCAGACGCGCTCGATAAGAGTTTCCTTGGAAACTACCTGCCCCGGGTTGCTCATCAGCACTTTTGCAAGGGAAAATTCCTTAAACGACAGGTGAATCGACTTGTCAGCGCAAGATAGATCGTAGCTTTCAAGGTTTAAGGTAAGGTCGCCGGCAGAAATTTTCTCGAACTGCACTTCGCCCTGACGACGCGTGAGCGCGCGCAGGTGGGCAAGTAGCTCGGCGGGTGCAAAAGGCTTGGTCATGTAGTCGTCGGCGCCCGAATCAAGGCCGGTGATTTTGTCCGGCACAGCATCGCGCGCAGTTAGCAGCAATACTGGTGTGGAAACGTTCGCGCGGCGAAGCTCGGCTACAACCGTGAAACCATCCATTTTTGGCAGCATGACATCAAGAATGATGACGTCGTAGATGTCGCTTTGGCCGTACGTTAAGCCGTCGGCTCCATTGTGAACAACGTCGGTTCCGTAGCCGTTCTCTTCGAGAATATGCGCAAGCGCACGCGCTAGGCGTACGTCGTCTTCCACGATGAGGATTTGCATATGAAACCTTTCGTTGCTTGCTTAAAGGTATCTGGCGGCTGGTCGTTGGTGTGGGCCCAGCTTGCCAGGTCGGTGTTGGTTGAAGTTTAGCTGTACTGGCATCGTTTGTTTGGGCTGCAATTATGGTGTGATATCAGTACAGCTTATTTCACGAGACCATTATACGAAGCAAACTGAAAAGAGACTTAAAGCAAAGAAATCGCAGGTGGGCGGTCGTGATAGCGGTTATTTGGCATGTTTGTCGGCTAGGTTGCCAACAAAGCATTAGGCTTGTGGGGCAGGTGAGTGGTCGTGATAGCAGGTCACTTGCTCGTGGCTGGCAGATCGCTTGCTAGTTTGTCACGTCGCCTGACTGATTAAGGCTAATCGGGTCGCCCACATAGGTTGACGGCAGTCGCAGCAGCGCCTGGAAGAAGTCTTTCGTTCGCGCAGGTATTTCGCGAATATCGTAGAAGTCCTGCTTTTGGTAATCGTGATAGTCGCTCGGCACGCCTACCGCTTCCATACCCAGGCTTTTTGCTGACCACAGTGCGCGATACAGGTGATAGGTTTGTGTGGCCACCACAATGCGCTTGCAGCCAAACACGTATTTCGCACGATACATGCTTTCGTAGGTGGAAAAACCCGCATGGTCGCAGAAAATGTCCTCGGAGGGAACACCCTTTGAAATAGCGTAAGCTTTCATGGCTTTGACCTCGTTATAGGAGGCGGTGCCGTTGTCGCCGCTCATGAGGATTTTCGGTGCCGCGCCGGCGAAGTACAGCGCAATGCCGTCGTCAAGGCGGTCCTGCAAAATAGGTGATGGTGTGCCGTCGGCAAGTACGCTTGCGCCAAGCACCACCACAGCGTCAGCGTTGTAGGTTTGCGCTTCCTGCTCGGTCACAATGGATCCCTCTGACCCAAAAATAGTGACAACATTTGTTATCGCAAATACTGCAACAACAATAACAACCAAGCTCACAATCATGTCGATCATTCGCCTCAGGCACCCTTTATGTCTTTTCGCGCTACTCATAGGGTTCAGATAGTAACAAAGTGCAGAAAGCCTTCAGGAAAGCCCCGCTGAATCGTCGCAACTTTGTTGCATACTCACCATCGAATTATGACTAAATAAGCAAAAGAATAGGGAGTGCTCGCTAAGAAAAACAAAAAGAAGCGGTAGTAGCAGCTACCGCTTCTCAATTTTAGTGCGTCGCCCGTTCGTGTCTTTAAACCTACGGACATCGCTGCTGGCGCTATGCTAGCGCGGCGATTGTCTGTCTCGCAGTGGTGAGACTTTTATTTCGCGACGATATTCACCAGGCGACCAGGTACAACGACAACCTTCTTGATGTCCTTGCCAGCAACGGCAGCGTCAACCGCAGCAAGTGCTGTGGCCTGGACGTCGTCGTTGGCGGCGTCGGCAGCAACTGTAATGCGCGCCTTTACCTTGCCATTCACCTGAACAGCCAGTTCAACCTCGTCGGACTTGGCCTTTTCCAGGTCAAACTCAGGCCATGCCTGCGTGTAAACGTAGCCTTCCTTACCCAGTGCGTCATGCCACAGTTCCTCGCACATATGCGGGCAAATGGGGGCAAGCAGCTTCACCAGCACTTCGGCGATTTCGGCAGCAAATGCCTGCTCGTCAGCAGAAGCTGCGCGAGTTTCAGGGCTGCATTTATGCAGGTAATCGCTTGCCGCGTTGGCAAGTTCCATGATGGCGGAAATCGCGGTGTTGAAGTTGTTGCGATCAAAGTCGTCGACAACCTTGGCGGCCACGCGGTGGCGCTCACGCATAAGAACCTTGCGAGCCTCGGCGATTGCTTCCTCGGAAGCGCCGGCCTTGCACAGCGTATCTTCGCCAGCCTTGCTCATCAGGTCATACACCATACGCCACGCACGGTTGAGGAACTTGTGCATGCCGGCCAAGCCGTCTTCGTTCCACTGTAGTTCCTTGTCGGGCGGCGCCATGAACAGGATGTATGCGCGCACAGAGTCGGCGCCATAGCCGTCAATCATGTCTTCGGGCGAAATGACATTACCCTTCGACTTGCTCATGACCTGGCCGTGCTCGTCAAGCACCATGCCCTGACACAGAAGCTTGGTGAAGGGCTCGTCGAAATCAACCATGCCAAGGTCGCGTAGCGCCTTGGTGAAGAAACGGCTGTACAGCAGGTGCAGAATGGCGTGCTCGATACCACCGATATACTGGTCAACCGGCATCCAGCGGTTCACCTTGTCAGATGCGAACGGTGCCTCGGTGTTGTGCGGGTCGGTATAGCGCATGTAGTACCAGCTTGAGCACGTGAACGTATCCATCGTGTCGGTTTCACGATGAGCCGGCGCTCCGCACTTCGGGCAGGTGCACTTGGCGAAACCCTCGTGGGTTGCCAGCGTTTCGCCGGCTGCAAGGTCAATATCCTCGGGCAGGCGAACCGGCAGGTCTTCTTCGGGCACTGGCACAACACCGCAGGTGTCGCAGTGAATCATAGGGATGGGGTTGCCCCAGTAACGCTGGCGGGAAATCAGCCAGTCGCGCAGGCGGAATTCTACCTTGCGGCGGCCGCAGCCAGTGGCTTCCAAATCGGCAACGATGGCAGCTTCACCTTCGGAATGCTTACCGCCAACAAGGCCGGTGTACTTTCCAGATTGCACAAGTACGCCTTCGGCTTCCATAGCTGCTTCCCAGTCAACGCTGGTGACAACGCGGTTCTGTTCGCCATTGAGCTGGCTAAACAGCGGGTCGTCGTCCTTCAAGATGATCGGGATAATGGGCAGATCGTATTTCTTGGCGAATTCGAAGTCGCGCTGGTCGCCACACGGTACAGCCATGACGGCGCCGGTGCCGTAGTCAGCCACGATGTAGTCGGCAACCCACACGGGCACCTTTTCGCCGTTGATGGGGTTTACCACGTAGCGGCCGGTGAATGCGCCATGCTTTTCCTTGCTGCCTTGTGCGCGCTCAACTGCGGTGATCTTCTTTGCGTCTTCGACAACCTGCATGACGGCGGCTTCGTACTCGGAGCCGGCAACCAGGTCGGCCAGAATGGGGCTTTCGGGTGCAAGCAGGAAGAAGCTGCAGCCAAACAGCGTATCGGCACGCGTGGTAAATACGGTAATCAGCTGGTCATCGGTGGGATTTTCGGGCACAGAGCCGTCGGCATCGCACAGCGTGAAGGTGACCTCGGCGCCCTCTGAGCGGCCGATCCAGTTCGCCTGCTGCTGCTTCACGCGCTCGGGCCAGCCGTCTAGCTGGTCTAAGTCGTCGAGCAGTTCCTGTGCGTAATCGGTGATCTTGAAGTACCACTGCGTTAAGTCGCGCTTTTCAACCTCGCTGTGGCAGCGCCAGCATTCGCCCTCGGTGACCTGCTCGTTTGCAAGCACTGTCGCGCATTTCGGGCACCAATTAACCGGGCTGTTACGGCGTTCTACCAGGCCGCGCTTGTACAGCTGTAGGAAAATCCACTGGCCCCAGCGGTAGTATTCCGGGTCACATGCTACAACGGTGCGGTCCCAGTCGTAGCTAAAGCCCATGCGCTTAAAGCTTGCCTTCTGAGTTTCGATGTTTTCGTACGTCCATTTCGCCGGATGGCTGTGGTGCTTGATGGCGGCATTTTCGGCGGGAAGACCGAACGCGTCCCAGCCCATCGGATGCAGTACGTCAAAGCCCCGCATGCGGCTGTAACGTGCGATAACGTCGCCGATGGTGTAGTTGCGCGCGTGGCCCATGTGGATGTCGCCCGAGGGGTACGGGAACATCTCAAGCACGTATTTCTTCGGCTTTGAGGTGTCTTCGTTTACCTTGTGCAGGTCGGCCTCGGCCCATTCCTTTTGCCAGCGCGGTTCAATTTCATGCGGATTGTACTGTTTCATCGTCTGCTTCCTTGTGACGCATTCATACATATGCAGGCTATTGTAGCAGGCGAAACGCCTTGTCGCTCAAGAAAGCGCAACAACGCCAGCGAAAAGAAAAAACCCGCCATGAGACGGGTTTT
>CAVEUW010000036.1:0-19473 GCA_963619015.1 Senegalimassilia sp.
CTGCCTCATGATTCAAGCGTACGGGGGGTGTTGCTTGCGACTGCGATAGCAGCAGGTATTAGCTTTTTGCTCTATCTGATGAGTATGCTCTGTGACTCTGCGTTGTACATTGTTGATATTTTTCCCTTTTTGAGCGCTTTTGCTTTGTTTCGATTTTTGCCAGTGGTGTCTAATCTTGAATCTGCAGGAACTACCCCGACACCTTCACGAGCAACTGTTGGATTTGGTTCGCTTTTAGCTACAAAAGAACAGCGCATCATAACTGTCAGGCTTTCGCGTAAAGCGCTTGCAGGTTCTCTTCTGTTTGGACTTGCTGGCGGTCTAATGGAGACATACGCTTCTGACCCAGGCATGGTGGCCACTCCGACATTTCCCGCAACATTGCTGCTTTTGGCGCTATTGTGTGCAGGCTCTTTGCAAATCGTTGGGCTTAAACATAGTGTATCTAATGCGCCTGAAAATACCGCAAGTGAGTTATTGGTTGGTGTTTATCGTCTTATTTTCATGGTGATGATTGCTGGGTATTTGTTCATTCCTGTCCTCAAACCTTTTGGAGTGCCAGGAGACGCTATTGTGTTGGCGGCGTATCTCGCGCTATCAGCTGTGCTTATTTCTCTGTTTGTACTAATGGCGAAGCTGTCAGGTCTTGATGGAGCACTTTCCTTTTCACGTGGGTTTTCTGCTTTATATATTGGTGAAGCACTAGGACTTGCTCTTGGAAACGCCTTTGAACTTATTACTGGCATGCAAGATTCAACTTATGCAATTGCCTCATGTGCTGGATTTGCTTCATTGTTGGCGTTTCTTTACTTGTTTACCGAACAAGACTTTAAAAGCTTATCTCAAGTTGTGAAACAAGCTGACCGTTTCGACGAAGCGTGTAGAAGTTTGGCACTTAGATGCAAGCTATCGAAACGAGAATCCGAAATATTGCCCTTTGCGTTGCGTGGAAGAACGGCTGAGCGAATGGCTGGTGAATTGTTCATCTCGAAAAGCACCGTTGATACACATTTGCGTCGAATTTACGCGAAATGTGGCGTGCATAGTAGACAGGAATTAATTGACCTTGGCGAGCAAGAGATTGTCGCTCTTGCTGGACGAAAGGAACCGTAAATGGTTGATGTTGCGATAATTGAAGGCCTTAAAGCAATTGTAGGTTGCGATGGAATTCGACAGTCCGTGCCTATGAGCGAGCTTACGACTTTCAAAATTGGTGGTCCAGCAGAAGTTGTCGTGGAGCCATCGACAGTTGAGGAAGTTGTTAGAGTAGTTTCTGCTTGCAAGTCTGCTGGTGTGCCATTGCGTGTTTTAGGACTTGGAAGCGACCTTCTTGTCTCCGATGCAGGTCTTGATGGTGTTGTGCTTCGTTTGGCTGAGCGTTTTGCTGATATTGCGGTAGATGCAAAGGCAGGGCGCATTTGTGCATCTGCTGGTGCCTCTAATAAAGCCGTAGCTGACGCCGCTTGCTCGGCTGGTCTTGCTGGCTACGAGTTCGCAAGTGGCATTCCGGGCACCATAGGTGGCGCGGCCATTATGAATGCGGGTGCTTATGGCGGGGAATTTCGCAATGTTTGCGCTTCGCTTACGTGCTTAACCCCTGAAGGCGAAGTTGTAACCGTGCATCCGTATGAAGCATGCTGGGGCTATAGGCGTTCCATGATGTTTGCAGCCGGCTTCATAGTTTTGTCTGCCACTTTCCAGCTGATGCATGATGATGTGAAAGCTATTCGTGCGCGCATGGATGATCTTGCGGCGCAGCGTTCGGCGAAACAGCCGATCGAGTTACCCAGTGCGGGTAGTACCTTCAAACGACCAAAAGGTTATTTTGCCGGCAAACTAATTCAAGATGCAGGTCTGCGCGGCTTTACTTGTGGCGGTGCTCAGGTTTCGGAAAAGCACACCGGTTTCGTTGTGAATATCAACCACGCAACTGCAGTTGACGTTTTAAATGTCATCAAAGGTGTTCAGCAACGAGTTTTCGAAAACGAAGGCGTGCGCATGTATCCGGAGGTCCGTATGTGGGGCTTTACTGATACTGAGCTTGATGAAGTTTCAGCTCATGGGGAACAAGTCCGCAATTAAATCTTGTGAGTTTTGGTGTTACTCAAGGTAAGCACCTGTTTGCCTATTCCATAAATTTGCGTACTCGCCACCTTTGGTGACCAGTTCAGCATGGGGTCCATCTTCTACAACTTTACCGTGGTCGAGCACGACGATTCTGTCGAGGCTTGCAACAGTTGAAAGGCGGTGCGCCACAACGATACACGTGCGTCCACGCATGAGCGTTTTTAGTGCGTCTTGAACCAGTGCTTCGCTTTCTGAGTCAAGGGCGCTGGTGGCTTCGTCGAGCACCAAAACCGGACAGTCAGCTAGTAGCGCACGAGCAATTGCGATTCGTTGACGTTGGCCGCCTGAAAGCTTCACACCTCGCTCGCCAGTAATTGTTTCAAACCCTTGCGGCAACCCCTCAATAAACTCTAATGCGTTAGCCTGACGAGCAGCTTCGCGAATTTGTTCCATTGTTGCATCGGGCCTGCCGTACGAAATGTTTTCGGCAATACTACGATGGAAGAGAAGTGCTTCTTGGGGAACGTAGGCGATGGAGCGACGTAAGCTTTGCTGCGTGCAATCGGCAACATTTTGACCGTCAATAAGGATTGAGCCTTGCTGGATGTCTGACAGGCGGAGCAAAAGTTTGGTTAATGTTGTTTTTCCGGCACCACTGAGTCCTACCAAACCAACTCTTTGACCTGCGGGAATGTGTAGGTTGAAATTTTCAAAAACCGTTGTTTTTGTATCGCCATCACTATAGTGAAAACCGATATCAACAAAATCAATTTCGCCAGCGCTCACATTCATGTCGGGCGCATTTGGCGCATCTGCTACAAGCCTTGGCTCATCAAGCGTTTGTGTCATCCCTGAAGCATCGCCAAAGGCTCTGTTGAAGCGCTGAAGGCCGTTGTTAATAAAATTGAACTGATTGGTAACGGTATAGGTATACGTGAACATCATCACGAGCGTACCTGGCGTAATACCGTACCAGGCGTTGCCGCCTGCAATAAACACCGCGACAACGCTCATAATTATTACCGTGATACAAGCGGTGATAATTCCACGCGTAAGGCTTGCTAACATGCGCTTGCTATCGCGTTCGACAACGTTTTTGTTGGCTTGGTCGAATAGGTTGCGCTCGTAATCTTCACGACCAGATGTTTTCACAGCTAATATATTTGCTACTGAATCGGAAAGTTCGCCAGAAAGCTGATTCTGAGCGCTGGCTGCTTTTTCATTGAGCGATAAGATTCGCTTATACATACGGTATGAAATGGCTGCGTATACCGCAAGCAGCACCATTAAGATAACGACGTAAACGGGTACTCGCGGTGCCAAAATTGCACAGGTGAAAATCACAGAGCAAATTACCGGAAGAAACGGGAATGTAATAGTTTCAAGAAGCAACTGATACGCACTCATAAACTTGCTTGTTTGGCTGACCAAGGTACCACCAAAGCGATTTGAGTGAAAGCTCATTGATTGGTTGCATAATGCATCAAAAGACATGGTTGCAAGGTCGTAGGCGGCATTGATTTCTAGCTTATACATCGTGTAATCCTGCAATTTGCTTGCAGCCTGTCCGAATACATTGATAGCAATAAGTGCGATGATGTATGGGCCGTAAGTTGAAAATACTTGTTCAGGTGCTACAGAACCTTCGCTTACGCGGTCGACTACTAAACTCATGACATAAGGGTTACCGTATGAAAGCAAGGCTACAAATAGGAACGTAGAAAGCATAAGCAGTACAAATAGCCCTAAATGTTTTCGCGTTACCATCCAGTAGTAGTGCAGTGTGCGACGCGTAGTTGATTGGTTAGTATTCATAGTGCTTTTGTTTGATTCAGCCATTGTGTGATGCTTTCAATGCTTGTCTCTACTTTATTAATATGCAAAATTGAGCATTTCAGTCATGGGACCGTTGCTGAGTATGGTGACTGTTTTTGTTGCACGGCTGATTGTTGTGTACAAGCGGTTTCGTGCTACTTCATCGTGCGCTGGGAAGAGCCCGTTGTCTGCGTTTGCGATGATGACATGGTCGAATTCCAACCCTTTGGCAATTGGCAGTGTTAGGGCGAAAATGCCATTTTTGGGAAGACGCCTTGATTCATCAACAACAGTAGGCATGTCGCAGCCAAGGTCAGCTGCGAGTTTTTTTAGCTCATGTTTCCAAGGCACGATAATCGCCGTTAAGCCATCGTCTGATTTAGCATCATTGACTGTTTGTCTCAAGGTTTGAATATACACTTCATATGAGCTGCATTCATTAAGTTTTGGCGCAGTATCAGCACGTTGTATGGCAGAAATGCGTCCACGTTCGGCTTCGGGAAGCAGGCCTGCGAATAGATTCGTAATTTCAGGTGTTGAACGGTAACTGGTAAGCAAGCTGCACTGTTCGATAGATCCGCGCAAACGCATGAAAACTTCACTGATTTGCTGATAATCTGCCGTTTCGCTGCGTATTGCCTGATGAGGGTCACCAAGAAGCATGAAATTCGCGCGTCTGAAGAAACGTGCCATCACAGCTAGTTGATCGGGTGTGTAATCTTGCACCTCATCAATCATGACATAGCGTGCATCGGTATTACCCAATCCGCATACGGCCATCTTGAGGTATAGCCAAGCGCTTGCTGGCAAGCTATCCACTCCCAGCAATCGCATTCCGATACGGTCTAGGCGTAGCCATTCATCTCGCTCGATGGCAACCGCTGCTCCCTCATAGCGCTTCTGCAGATACTTCAGAGCGCAAGTGCGTGCTTCTTCTTCATTCTGAGGGTCGAAAGGGGAGTCGAACAGAGCGATTTGCTCATTCAACGGCAAAGAAAGCAATTCATTTTGTATAACTTCAGTGCCAGCCATTTGAGAAAGGCGAGATTCAAATCGTTTGAATAGCTCTTCTCGGATAAGGGTAACCAAGTGTGGACCAGCTGAAACATTTCGATACTTTTGCACAAGCTGCATGATAGACGAAGCGGCAATAATTCGAGTTCCATGAAGGGTAATGTCGGTAAAGTCTCGTGGTTCGAATGAGAGATGAGCCATCGCATTGTCGATGCGCCAGAGCAATTCCAAATCACACGTTTCTTTTTTCGCTACACGTCCAGCAGGAAGCAGGCGTGCGCAGAAATCACGATAGGTGAACATTTGCGGATTTTGCTCGCCTAGGTCAGGTAGAACATTTTCGATATATTTCTCGAACACTGGGTTTGGGCTGATCAAAAAGACGTCTCGAGCATTGAGATTGTCACGGTGCCGATAAAACAAGTATGCGATTCGTTGAAGCAATACACTTGTTTTGCCACTGCCAGCAACGCCAGCTACCAGCAAGGCAGGGACGTCTTCATGACGAATGATAACGTTTTGTTCTTTCTGAATGGTGGCTGTAATTGCCTTCATGTGCTCCGAGCGCTCTGATGAAAGTGTTTGCAGCAGCAATGAATCCTCGATAGCCACATCGCTGTCAAAATACGCACGAAGGGTGTCGTGGTGCAGATCGAATTGTCTACGAAGTTTTAAATCAACCTCGATTTTGCGACCGTTTGCCACATAGGATGTATTGCCATTTTCTTGGTTGTAGTACACCTCAGCAACAGGACTGCGCCAGTCAACAACCATACGGTGATAGTCATCGTCAGAAATACCTGCTAGTCCAATATAAATATCTTTTACTGGAGCATCTGGCCTCATTTGCAGCTGAATTTTCGCAAAATACGGCTGCTCCATAAGCTTAGCAGCAGCCGCCAGACGTTCACTGTCAGCATCCTGTTCAAGGTTGTAATCGCGAATAAGATTGTTTAATACTTGGTAATCGACGTATGTTTCTTGAGCTTCGCCATCACTTGCGAAATTGTGCTTAACTTCACCTTGCATCTCGTCTTTGGTTTCAGCTGCATCACGACGACGGCGTTCGAGTTTTTCCGACAACGCTTGCGCAATTAGTTCTATTTTTGAGAAAGTTTCGCTTAAATGCTTTTGTTCGTGTGCGAATTCAGGGTCTAAGTCAAATGCGGTATTCGAGCTGACCTGGTTATTAGCAGTATCGTTAGACAAAGTACACTCCTTGTCATCGTTAAATTTCGGCATTCTATTCTAGCGAAGTGGCAAAGAGGTCGCCAGCTGTGTGCGACCTCTTCAAAAAGAAACGACGGGGAGTGTAACCGATTAGTCTTTTAGGCTATTGATATTCATGCATCGCATAGCATTTAAAATGGCGAGAATAGCAACTCCAACGTCAGCAAATACCGCGAGCCACATATTGGCAATACCAAGCGCTGCGAGTATAAGTACCAAAAATTTAACTCCCAGAGCAAAGATAATATTTTGCCAAACAATGCGCATAGTTCGACGTGCTAGGCGAACTGCTCGGGCAATGTTAGAAGGCTTGTCGTCCATAAGTACAACGTCAGCTGCTTCAATCGCAGCATCAGAGCCCATAGCTCCCATTGCAATTCCCACATCTGCACGGGTAAGAACTGGTGCATCATTAATGCCATCGCCGACAAAGGCAAGATTGGCCTTTTCTCCCTCTTGGGAAAGAAGACGTTCAACCTGTGAAACCTTATCTTCTGGAAGCAACTCGGCATGATATTCATCAATACCAAGCTTAGTAGCTACGTCAGCTGCAACTGCTGTGCGGTCTCCGGTTAGCATGACGGTCTTAGCAACACCCTGTGCATGAAGAGCGGCAATAGCTTCTTGCGCATCGCTTTTGATGACATCTGAGATGACAATATGACCTGCATATACGCCATCAATAGCAACATGAAGAATTGTTCCAGTTACCTCGCAGGCTTCGCAAGGTATGCCATGTTCCTTTAACAGTTTATCGTTGCCGACAAGTACTTGCTTTGAATCAACATCTGCCACAATTCCGTGACCCGATTCTTCATGAGCGTTGTTCACTCTAAGAGCATCAATTTCACAGGTAGCTGCTCGCTTTACTGAAGCTGCAATTGGGTGATCCGAATAGGACTCGGCATGGGCTGCGACGTCCAATAGGTGTTCTGTTGTTATATTTTCTTCAGGGTGAACTGCGACAACATCAAACGTACCATTTGTGAGAGTACCTGTTTTGTCGAACACAACAGTGTCAACCTTTGATAAGACTTCAAGGTAATTTGAACCCTTAACCAACACACCAAGTTTGCTTGCTCCTCCAATTCCGCCAAAGAAGCTTAAGGGTACGCTAATTACAAGTGCGCACGGGCAACTTACAACTAAGAAGGTAAGACCCCTTAAAATCCAATCGCTCCAAGCGCCTAGTCCAAATAGTGGGGGAACAATAGCTAAAATGACGGCACCGATTGTCACGATAGGTGTGTAATAGCGAGCGAAGCGCGTAATGAAGTTTTCGGTCCGAGCTTTCTTTTCGCTAGCATTTTCAACAAGCTCAAGAATTCGGCTTACTGTTGATTCGCCAAAAGGCTTCGTTGTTTGTACTTTTAGAAGGCCCGTCATATTAACGCAGCCGCTAATAATTTCCTGACCAACTCCAATATGTCTAGGGACTGATTCACCGGTAAGAGCAGCGGTATCAACCTGGCTGTCACCTTCAATAACAATACCATCAATAGGAACACGTTCACCTGGTTTTACAACAATGGTGCTGCCTACCTGCACCTCTGATGGGTCCACTTCAACAAGGTTTCCGTTTTGTTCAACATTTGCGTAATCTGGGGCAATGTCCATCATTGAAGCGATTGATTTACGGCTTTTACCAACTGCATAGCTTTGGAATAGTTCGCCTACCTGGTAGAACAGCATTACTGCAGTACCTTCAGCCATACTTGGGTCTGCATCAGGGAAAAGTACCATTGCAAAAGCACCAATGGTGGCAATAGTCATTAACAGGTTCTCGTCAAAAACTTCTCCTGTTGTGATGTTACGTGCTGCTCGAGCTAAAACATCGTGTCCAGCGATCAGATAAGGAACCAGATATGACACAAAGAGGGCGAAAACTGAGCCTTGTTTGCCAAGCCAGCTTTCCAGTGGCAAAAGGTGTTCTGCTGCAAATATTATTGCAAAGAGCGCTAGAGCAACGAGAATTCTGTTTCTCCATTTGCGTTGTTTCTTATTCATTATGCTTTATCTTTCCTCCAGTGCTTTCGGGTATATAAACCCAAACGTGTAGCTTGCAACACGCTAAATACTGTTTGATTTTCAAGTTTGAAAAGTTGTTTTGACTTTAACGAACGATGTCGCAGTCAGGCTCAAACTTATGAGCAACGGCTTGAGCTTCGTCAAGAATTTCATCAAAGCGATCGTCGTCTGCGTCGATGGTAAGCTTCTGTGTCATAAAGGCTACTTTTGCATCATTAACGCCATCAATCTTTTTTATGCCGTCTTCAATCTTGGCACCACAGTTTGCACAATCAAGTTCGTCGAGTTTAAACGTCTTTCGCATGTTGTTTCCTTTCAGAGTTTTTGGCGTATCGCTTAGGTTGTATTCAATAAGTTTTTTCTATTCGCAAATGTGGGTCATGCCTTGAGCGAGCATTGTGTAAACGTGATCATCAGACAGGGAATAGATAACCGATTTTCCATTTCGTTGGAATTTCACCAGATGAGCCTGCTTTAAAACGCGAAGCTGATGAGAAACCGCAGATTGTGTTGCTCCAATAACTTCAGCAATTTGATTAACCGATAAATTTTCACCCATAAGCGAATAGAGAATCTTAATGCGTGTGGTATCGGCAAACACTTTAAATAAGTCTGCTAGATCATAAAGAAGTTCTTCGTCGGGAAGAGTAGAAAATTCGCTTTTAGTAACTTCGCGATTGCATCCGCACGGACAGTTCTCGTTGCTATGATGCGCATCGGTGATAATCGCTTCTGCAGAATCTACAATTGATGACTGTGCCATGTTATTTCCTTTAGTTAAACATATGAGCAACTGTTCATAAGTATAAGAATGCATAGTCCACTGTCAAGTAGATTTTCAACAAATTTTGCAAGGTTGAAAGTGCGCGGTGAATACCCTTTACTGCCAGCAGTTAGTTGTATTTGCAATAGGGAATCCTGAGGTTAGTTGTATTTGCAATAGAGGAATAATGAGCCTTGTCGTTTATTTAAGGCCTATTAGAAAAATGTAGGGCTTTTCCCGCTATTTCGCAATTGGCATGAAATTAGTAACATTTATCACTGATATATACTATAACTAGTGATACAGTCTCTCGACTGTAATGTGACAAGATGCCTACAGGGGGTAGACATGATTAGACGAGTTATTCATATTGACGAAGAAGCATGTAACGGCTGTGGTCTTTGCGTTTCAGCTTGCCACGAAGGCGCAATTGGCTTGGTTGACGGCAAGGCTCATCTCATGCGTGACGATTATTGCGACGGCTTAGGCGATTGCTTGCCAGCTTGCCCAACAGGAGCAATTACGTTTGTCGAACGAGAAGCTGCTGCATATGATGAAGCTGCTGTTCTTGCTGCTAAGGCGGCTAAAGATTCAGCTTCAGCTGCTCCAGCACATGCTGGAGGCTGCCCCGGATCGCGTATGCAGGTCTTAAAGCCGACAGGTGGCTGCCCGGGTTCTCGCCCGCAAGTTGTAGAACACGAAGGCGCGGACACTTCTGCAGCTAGTGACAGCAGCACACGCCCTTCCGAGATTTCTTCGTGGCCGCTCGAGATCAAACTTGTGCCTATTCAGGCTCCATATTTCCAAGGCGCAGATTTGCTTATTGCGGCTGACTGCACGGCGTTTGCTTATGGTGATTTCCATCGTGATTACATGCGTGGTCGCACGACGGTTATCGGTTGCCCAAAGCTAGATGGCGTTGACTATTCTGAAAAGCTTGGTGCAATCATTGCTTCAAATGATATCCGTTCCGTTACGGTCGCACGAATGGAAGTTCCTTGCTGTGGTGGTTTGGAAAACGCTGCTCGTGTTGCGTTGGCTCAGTCTGGCAAACAGATTCCGTTTGAGGTTGTCACTTTTAGCGTACGCGGTGACGTGCTGTAAGTATCTTTTTCAGCACTCTAACCATCCATTCGACTAAGTATCAAGACGAACTGATTTTCAGTTCGTCTTTTTTGTTGACAGTACCCCATGGGGGTATATACTAACCACAATAGATACCCCTCCACCGTATCGTTAGGAAGCACTATGTCAAATGCCGCATCAAATACAGACAATACGTGTTCAGGTGAATCGTGTTGCTGCCATCATAAAGCAACCCCACGTAGTGAAGAAATGCAGGCTGACCTTCAAAAACGACTCAATCGTGTCATTGGGCAGCTTAATGGCGTCAAGTCGATGATTGATGACAATCGTTATTGCGGAGATGTTCTTATTCAGCTTTCTGCTGCCGAAAGTGCCGTTCATAGTATTTCAGCTATTCTTTTGCAGAACCACCTAGAAACGTGCGTAGTTGAGCAGGTGAAAGCTGGGAACACTGAAATCATTGATGAAGCGATGCAGCTCATTAAGAAGTTTTCGCGTTAGTATCTAGGGGATTGAGCTTCATGAAGAAAACGTTTGATGTTACAGGTATGACTTGTGCTGCCTGCTCGTCACGGGTTGAGAAGGCGACTTCGCATGTCGCGGGGGTAAACTCAGTAACCGTGAACTTGTTGAAAAACTCAATGGATGTTGAATACGACGGCTCCGCCGAAATAACCCAAGCGATTTCGGCAGCGGTTGAAAAAGCCGGCTATGGTGCATATTTGCGTATTGAAGGCGGAACCAATCAAGGATCGGGGGCTGCAGCAACACCTTCCAATTCGTCAGTGAATACCGCAGAAAAAGAAGCCAAACAGGTGCGCATGCGTCTTGTTGTGAGCTTCTGTTTCACCATTCCGTTGTTCTATCTTTCAATGGGACATATGATGGGTTGGCCTTTGCCTCAAGTTTTTCTTGGGCATGAGAATATGCTGACGTTTGCGTTTACGCAGTTCTTGTTGTTGCTGCCGGTTATTTTTGTTAATTTCAAATTCTTCCGCGTAGGCTTCAAAACGCTCTTCCATGGTGCTCCAAACATGGACACGCTCATTGCGCTTGGATCTGCCGCTTCCACAATTTATGGCATTGCAGCCATATACCGTATTGGTTGGGGTATG
The DNA here is from genome assembly GCA_963619015.1 of Senegalimassilia sp. GTDB lineage: Bacteria > Actinomycetota > Coriobacteriia > Coriobacteriales > Eggerthellaceae > Senegalimassilia. The sequence goes on from CAVEUW010000036.1 coordinate 11,119, forward strand.
GGACATGGAGACGTCGATTTCGCTCACAGCGCAGCAATGGACTTATATTTCGAATCCGCTGCAATGATATTAACCCTGATCACGTTAGGAAAGTATTTTGAAGCTCGAGCGAAAGGCAAAACCACTGACGCAATTTCAAAGCTCATTGACTTAAGTCCTAAGGAAGCAACACGTTTAGCCGACGACGGTTCAGAACAAAAGGTATCTGCTGAAGCTTTGCGAGTAGGCGATAAGCTTGTGGTCAAGGCAGGGGAGTCCGTTCCTGTTGATGGCATTATTCTTGAAGGTACAGGTGTCATCGATGAATCTGCGATCACGGGAGAAAGTATCCCAGTCGAAAAAGCGGTTGGCAGTGATGTTACCGGAGCGACCATCAACACATCCGGTTGGTTCGTAATGCGAGCTGATAAAGTTGGATCTGATACAACACTCGCTGGCATCATTCGTCTCGTCGATGAAGCAACTTCAACAAAGGCACCAATTGAAAAAGTTGCCGACAAAATTGCAGGTATTTTCGTCCCTGTCGTTATCGGTATTGCCCTGGTCTCATTCGTGGTGTGGATGTTACTTTCGTCAGGCGACATTTCGCTTTCATTAACGCATGCTATTTCGGTTTTGGTTATCAGCTGTCCTTGCGCTCTTGGCTTGGCGACACCTACCGCCATTATGGTTGGGACCGGACGCGGTGCCTCAAGCGGTATCTTGGTTAAGTCGGCTGACGCTCTTGAGACGGCTCACGATGTAAAAACTGTCGTTTTCGACAAAACCGGAACAATCACAACTGGAAAACCTGAGGTCACCGATGTATTCGTAGTTGATAGTGCAAGTAATGCTGAACTTGCAAGCTATGCGCTTGCAATTGAGCGTAAAAGCGAACACCCACTCGCACATGCAATTTGTACTTGGGCGCAGTCGCAGTCTGCATCAGATTTTGCCATTAGTGATTTCAAACAAATTCCAGGGGGTGGACTGCAGGCGTCTAGTTCTGCGGGAACAATTCTTGCGGGCAATAAATTACTTATGACCAGCAACAATGTTTCTGTAGAAATGTTTGAGCAACAGGTCACTCAGTTATCTAGTGAGGGGAAAACCCCGTTATATTTCGCCCTTAATGGTTCTTGCATCGGTCTTATTGTGTTAGCTGATACCCTTAAGCCTTCTAGTGCTGCGGCGCTTGCTGAATTGCGTGCAATGGGTATTCGAACCGTGTTGCTTACAGGTGACAACGAGCAAACGGCCAAAGCGATCGGACAACGTGTTGGCGCAGACGAAGTTATCGCTGGTGTGCTTCCGGAAGGCAAGGAGGCTGAAATCCGGCGCTTGGCCAAACAAGGTAAGGTCGCTATGGTTGGTGACGGAATCAACGATGCGCCGGCTTTGGCCCGGGCTGATGTCGGTATTGCTATCGGCGCTGGCACCGACATCGCAATTGAAAGTGCAGACATTGTCTTAATGCGCTCTGATGTTCTTGATGTACCTGCGGCAATTCAGCTGTCCCAAAGCACGCTTCGAAATATTAAGCAAAACTTATTCTGGGCTCTTATTTACAACACAATTTGTATTCCCGTTGCGGCAGGGCTATTCTCATTTACTGGTTTTACATTGAACCCCATGATTGCAGCAGCTGCTATGAGCTGTTCGAGTGTCTGCGTTGTTACCAACGCTTTGCGTTTGCGCGGTTGGAAGCCAAAATTTGTGACTGAAGCCGCAAATACCCTTATTAGTCAAAGCGTGGCTCAAAATCAGAATGCTTTGGAAGAACCCTCTTCCAATCAGCAGATAACCAACGAAGCATTGGATAATTCCGATGCAGAACAGGAGGTCATTATGGAAAAGACGTTATCTGTAGAAGGCATGATGTGCCAACACTGTGTAGCACACGTAAAAAAGGCACTTGAAGGTGTCGAAGGTGTAAGTGAAGCAGTTGTCGATTTAGAGGCTGGCACCGCAACAGCAAAACTTGCAAGTGATGTGCCAGATGACGTTCTGAGTGCTGCTGTTGTTGATGCTGGCTATGAAGTGAAATCTATTCAGTAATTCATTTCCTATTTAGCTAACCCAATCATTAATGACAAGGTTAAATGCATTGTAGAAGTAAAAAGCCCGTATGGTATCTCACATTCGGGCTTTAATAGTTGAAATAGTTGTAATAATTGCTTACTGCGTTATTGATTAATGCGACACAATAGCACGCATTGCTGCAATAAGGCGTTCGTTATCTTCTCGTTTGCGCACTGAAACACAAAAGCGGGAATTTTGCTCAATTCCGGGCGTTCGTTCAAGTGTTCTCACTAAGAAGCCTCGCATTTGCAGTTTATGAACAAGGTCATATTGGTCGCTTGCACCTAAATGCATATGCTCACCAGGGGCATATGAACACATCACAAAGTTAGCTTCAGCAGGAAAGATGGTCATTCCGGGAACAAGGCTTAACATGCATTGTAGCCACGGAATTTCACTTTCTAGCATTTCACGAGTTTTCTCGAGATGGCCTGCACTTTCAAGTGACAGACGAGCCAAAGCGTTTGCGAGTAAAGGTGAAGCTGGCCCTGTAAGATGGCTTGCGACTTTGTCTATTGCCTCAGGGCTTGCAATCGCACACGATACCGGCAAACCTGGTAGTGAATAAATGTCTGTAAATGACTGAATTACAATTAAATTAGGGTAGCGTTTAATGAGAGGAACTACAGATTCACCACCAAGGGTAAGGTCAATCCCTCGTTCATCAACAACCACCCAGTCACAACGTTCAAGGTAAGAACGTAGGGTGTGGCGAGGCAGAAGACGGCTAGTGGGAAATCCCGGGTTTGCAAGTAACGCTGCTGAAAAAGTTTTATCAGCTACCGTATTAGATTGCACTTCTGGGGTTACATAGCCATCAGGGTTTTTAAGTGGGACTATCGTATGCTCAGCTTCTTGAAAGCATTGCACATGACTTGATCTGGTTGGAAGCGGTATGGCGACAGACGTATTGGGAAAGGCTTGAGCAATGGCATTTACGATATCTGTTGGAGTTGCACCAACCGCAATATTACTCGGCTCTACGCTATAGCGCTTAGCTAGAAGCCCTGGCAATTCTAATGTTGCCTGGGTTGTATCCTCGCCTCGCAAACCATTCATGCTAATCACATGCATGGCGGCGACAAAAGAATCGGGTGTTCCGAGCGGGTTTAACGTTTGTGAAAAATCAAGCCAATCAATAGCTTGTTTTCCATTAAAAGGAAGAACTGGTGGAATATCAGGCTGTGCAGCGCCATATGTTTTGACTGAGTAATGTTCTAATGCTGCCGCCATTCCAACTCCTTCCTTTCTTATAGTTCTATCATTCGGGTCGAGTATAGTAGCATACCTTAAATGCCACTCAGACTGGTGTTAGACTTTCAAATTATGAAAGACTTGGATGCATATACTAATCGCTCTGAACAGCAACTCTGCTGTTTCAAACATAGTGAACATAGTGAAATAGCAGAATACAGTGCATCCAACACTTTCAACGGCTTAGAACCGTGGGTGGGACCTGCGATTCTATTAGTTGACCTAGATGCTTTCTTTGCTTCGGTTGAGCAGCTTGACCATCCGGCATGGCGGGGAAAACCCGTTATCGTTGGAGGTGATGCAGCAAAACATGGTGTTGTTTCGACAGCTTCTTATGAGGCACGACGTTTTGGCGTGCACTCAGCAATGCCCGCCTCGCAAGCTGCGCGTTTGTGTCCAACAGCTATATGGGCGCCAAGTCGATTTGATCGATATACAGAAGTCAGCACTCTTGTCATGAATATTCTTTATGACGAATCGCCTCATGTACAGCAAGTAAGTATTGACGAAGCGTTTGTTGATGTTTCACCAACTCGATTTAACAGAGAACACCCCGTTAGTATTGCCACTCGTATTCAACAACGCGTGGGACAGCTTGGCGTTAGTTGTTCGATTGGTGTGGCAACGACTAAAACTGTAGCCAAAATTGCTTCTGATATCGACAAACCACAAGGCTTAACCGTTGTGTTTCCTGGGACAGAACAAGATTTCTTATCACCGTTGCCGGTTCGTGCTATGAGTGGTATTGGTCAAGCTTCCGCAAGCAGGCTTCATGATGCCGGAATAGAAACATTGGGAGACATTGCGCAAGCTGGCGAAGGCCGCTTGAGACGAATGTTTGGTAAAAATGGGTCAATAATGTATTTGCGAGCTTGTGGCTTGGATAGTGCACCAGTTGAGCAGGCAGGTCCGGCCAAATCAGTCTCAGCTGAAATAACATTCGCCAATCATTTGACCAAACAAGATGAAATTTACGCTGCGATTTCTACCTTGTCAGACAAAGTAGGAAGAAGACTTCGAAAAAAAGAATTGCGCGGTGAAACTATTTCTTTAAAAATTCGATTTCATGACAGGTCAACTCGCAGCATTCAACATAAACTAGATAATCCAACCGATGATGAGTTGCTCTTTGGTCCACTTCTCTGCTCAATGCTTGAAGAAATCTGGAACGTAGGAACCCCGATTATGTTAGTCGGGGTAGGGGTGAGTGGTTTCGATACTTCTGGCGCTGAACAGCAAGTTCTTTTCGATGCAAGTAACCTTAAGGAAACTTCCGATAATGCCCAGCCAGCAATTAAAAGTGATTCCAAACGTCGCGGCCTTCTTCAGGCAACCGACGCAGTAAAGGATCGCTTTGGGGAAGGCGCTCTCACGTACGGCCATCAATTACGAAACGCTGAAAACACTACCGGCACAAGCTCAAAAAACCCTGCTGATTACAAATAAATCTTTTAATTGCGGCTTGAAGCTAAAAAGTAAACTGCCATGGTTCCTGGACCCGAATGAGCTCCAATTACAGGGTCAATCCAGTTAATCATAATATTTTTAACGCCAAGTTCTTTTTTGATTTTGTTGGCGAGCCATTCGGCTTCCTCAGCGCAATCGCCATGAGTGATGAATATCATTTGCTCAGAAACTGGCATGTCTGCAGTTTTTGCCATATGGTCAATAAGTCCTATAAGGCTTTTCTTGCGGCCGCGCACCTTTTCCATGGGAATCAGGTGGCCTTCGTCATCGACATGAAGAATCGGCTTGATATTGAGCAGGGTTCCAGCCCATGCGCTCGTCTTAGAAACACGTCCACCGCGCCACAAAAACATCAGGTCGTCAACCGTAAACCAGTGAGCAAGTTTCAATTTATTTTGCTCGACCCAGTCGCGGACAAATTCAATACTTTTGCCTGCGGCCGCGTAATGACAGGCATACCATACAAGGAGTCCTTCGCCACCTGATGCAGCCAATGTGTCTACGCAGTAAATCTTACGTTCAGGAAATTCAGAGGCTAACTGTTGTGCAATGCCTTCCATTGCTTCAAATGTGCCTGATAGGCCACTTGAAAAGCCGAGGTATAAAACATCGCGACCAGAAGAGAGTAAGTCACGCATTAAAGCTTCACTGTCAGCCAGATTAGGTAAAGAGGTTTTGAATACCTTACCCTCGCGCATCATAGTGTAAAACTGACTTAAATCAGTTTTCTGACCCTTAAGATAGCTTTGATAAACAGTATCCTCACCTTCTGACATGAATATCATCGGTAAAACATGTAGCTTAAATTCATCAATGATTTCTTCTGTGAGATTGCAGCAAGAGTCAGTTACTAATTCAAAGCTCATAGTCATATGTAAGGCATCTCCAATCTGATTATTTAACTGAAACAGTATAACAATCTACCGCGAAAGTGAATAATGCGAATTGATGTCAATTCGTTAGGCTAAATTCATGCGCCTATTTTGTAAAGCATGCAGGTCTTTTACGAACAAGGTGCGCGTTCTTATATACTGAACAAGTTTGAATAGCAAATAGCACATTAGTGTGCGTTGAAGGTATATCAAAAGGAAGGCGCGATCAACGTGGCAAATGCTTACAAAGACACGATGAATCTCCCGCAGACTGATTTCCCTATGAGGGGTAATCTGCCAACATCTGAGCCTGAACGACTCAAAAAGTGGGAAGAAGAGCATATTTATGAAGCCGTGCTCGAGAAGAATAAGGACGGGAAACCTTTTGTGCTGCACGACGGCCCGCCGTATGCAAATGGTCCTATTCACATTGGTCACGCTTTCAACAAAATCATTAAAGACTTTGTAAATAAAAGTCATGCTCAGCGCGGCTATTTCACCCCTTATGTCCCTGGCTGGGACTGCCATGGTCAGCCTATCGAGCATATGGTCGAAGTTACCCTAGGCCCTGACAAAATGAAGGAAACGAGCCAACCTGAGCTACGTCGTCTTTGTCGCGAATGGGCAACGAAGTATGTTGGTATCCAGCGTGATGGTTTTAAACGATTAGGCGTTAATGCAGACTGGGAAAACCCGTATTTAACTTACATTCCAAATTTTGAAGCTGGCAACGTAGAGGTCTTCAAAGAAATGTACCTCAAGGGCCAAGTTTATCGTGGTCGCAAGCCTATTCATTGGTGCAAGAACTGCCATACAGCACTCGCCGAAGCCGAAATCGAATACGGTGATGAAACTTCGCCGTCTGTCTATGTGAAGTTTAAGCTCGATGCAATGCCGGGTGTATTTGAAGCACAGGGCATCAGTGGAGATGCTTACGTGCTTATTTGGACCACTACACCTTGGACGCTTCCGGCAAATGCAGCAGTTTGCATGATGCCTGATGCTGAATACGTTATGGTTCAAGTTGACGGAAGCAATATCATCTTTGCCAAAGAGCTGGTGGAGCAAGTTGCAGAAGTAGCTGGCTGGGAAAACTACAATGTCGTAAGCGACAATGCTGGTAATCCTATCTGCATGAAAGGAACCGATTTTACCGGTCTTACTTATACCTGCCCAATCCGCCAAGACCTTAAGGGTAAAGTTATTTATGGCGACCATGTCACACTTGATTCCGGTACCGGCTGTGTACATACCGCACCTGGCCATGGTCAAGATGACTATCTCGTTGGTATGCAGTTTGATATTCCGATTCTTATGCCTGTTGACGACGACGGCAAACTCACTGAAGAAGCAGGTCCTTTTGCCGGCCTTGATACCGACGACGCAAACCCTGTTATCATCGATTGGCTCCGTGAGCAGGGAACTCTAGTTGCTGAGCAAAAAATTGATCACAGCTACCCGCACTGTTGGCGCTGCCATCAGCCGGTAATTTTCCGTGCGACCGACCAATGGTTTGTTTCCATGGAAGAAAACGGCTTGCGCGGTAAGGCACTCGACGCCATCCATAACGACGTGAAATTCTATCCCGCATGGGCTGTTAACCGCATCGGCTCGATGGTTGAAGATCGTCCTGACTGGTGTATCTCCCGTCAACGCAGCTGGGGCGTTCCCATTCCTGTTTTCAAATGCAAGAAGTGCGGCGAAACCGTTGCAAACGAGCAGACATTCGATGCTGTTATCGATCTGTTCTACAAAGATGGCGCTGATGCATGGTTTACCAAGGAGCCTTCGGAATATTTACCGCATGGCACACACTGCGAGAAGTGTGGCTGCACTGAATTGGTGCCTGAAAAGGATATTCTTGATGTTTGGTGGGAGTCTGGTGTAACCCATACGTCGGTTTTGAAACACCGCTCTGATGAAGGCTTGGTCTTCCCGGCTGATATGTATCTGGAAGGCTCTGACCAGCATCGTGGCTGGTTCCAGTCTTCGCTGCTTACCTCAGTTGGTGCTTATGGTTGCGCACCGTACAAGAACATCGTGTCCTGCGGTTTTACGGTCGATGAACAAGGCCGCAAAATGTCTAAGTCTCTTGGCAACGGCGTAGATCCTGCAGATGTTGCAGGAAAGTATGGCGCTGATGTCTTGCGTCTGTGGGTTGCAAGCCAAGATTATGCAGTTGATATGTCTATTTCCGATAGCATTTTGAAGCAGGTATCAGATGCTTATCGACGTTTCCGCAACACCTTCCGTTTCCTGCTTGGTAACTTAAGTGATTTCGACGACACAACAAATGCGGTAGCTAGCTGGGACGAACTCGAACCAATCGACCAGTACATGCTGGCCAAAACAGCACAGTTGCTTACTGATGTTGAAGATGCCTATAACAACTATAAGTACAACGCTGTTTATCGCAGCATTTACGATTTCGTCAATGATTTGTCGAGCGTATACATGGATGTCACGAAAGATCGCTTGTACTCTGAGGCTCCTAATAGTCCGCGTCGTCGCGCCGTACAGAGTGTTCTTATGAACATCCTCGAAGTGCTTGTTCGTGTCCTTTCGCCGATTCTTTCGTTTACAACCGATGAAGTGTGGGAACACTACCCTGAAGCCATCCGCAAACGCGCTGATCGCCCCTCAAATGTTCAGCTTGCCGGCTGGCCTCGTATTGCTGAATTCAAACCCGCAATTCCTTCGG
>CAVEUW010000037.1:0-19176 GCA_963619015.1 Senegalimassilia sp.
TGTCCAGTATTCGGTTCTCAAGGTTCATGCCTTCGCCTTAAAGTAGGCGGGCTGCGCCTCAAGCGGCGCAAGTGGATACAATACGCGCACCCACCCCGCTGTGCAAGAACTATTTTGCGGATTGGGGCTTTCTCCACACGGCGTTCACAAGGAGGGGTTGGAGGGGGCTTAGGGGGTACAAAACCAGCAGCAACATCAAGCGATGATAGGGCTGGCTATGTTTTGACTGCGCCTTATTCACCAAAATGCGATTTGTATACCTTGCCCAGGATGGGCCAATCAAAGAAGGCGCCGCTTGCAAGTGCAACCAATCAAAAAGGCACTCGTATGCGAGTGCCTTTCCGTATGCATATTTCCCTACTTATATTAGTAGTTGGTTTTAAACCAGTTTAACGAACTTACGCTTGCCAACCTGAATAGTTGCGCCAGCAAGTGTTGCAGGGTCTACGTTATAAGACTTCGCAGGCACCGCTTCGCCATTTACCTTAACACCGCCACCGTCGATAAGACGACGCGCCTCGCCAACACTGTTGCACATCTTTGCATCGGCCAAAAGCTTAGCCAAGTAAACCTTGCCTTCGTCATTTGGCGTAAGGTCAGCCGCGAACTGCGGAATATCCTCGGGCACCTCGTGTTGTTTAAACAGACGATCGAAGGCTTCCTCAGCCTCTGTTGCCGCAGCTTCATCATGATAAGCAGCAACGATATTGCGAGCTAACGCACGTTTGACCTTGTTCGGGTGCAGCGTGTCGTTTGCCAAGCCCTGCTCAATTTCGTCCACTTCAGCAACCGAAAGCGTAGAAGCTAAACGATAGTACTTCACCATAAGTTCGTCAGGAATAGACATAACCTTGCCGAACATATCGTTCGCTTCGTCGGTAAGCCCAACGTAGTTACCATAGCTCTTCGACATCTTACGTACGCCGTCGGTACCCTCAAGCAGCGGCATCGTCATGGCGATCTGGGGCTCCATGTCCATCTTTTCCATGAGGTCACGGCCAGCCAGCAGGTTAAACAATTGGTCGGTGCCGCCCATTTCGACATCTGCCTCAATTTTGACCGAGTCGTACGCTTGCATGACCGGATAGAGGAACTCATGCAAAGCAATAGGAGTTTGCGACTTGTAGCGCTTAGTGAAATCGTCGCGCTCAAGAATACGAGCGACAGTGAATTTGCTGCAAAGTTCGAGCAAACCCTTCAGATCAAGTGCCAAAATCCAATCGGCGTTGTAAACGATTTTCGTCTTTTCAGGGTCAAGGATTTTCATGGCTTGCGCCACATACGTTTCGGCGTTTGCCTGCACCTGTTCCTGGGAAAGCTGCGGACGCGTAGTATTTTTGCCCGAAGGGTCACCAATAAGGGCTGTGCCGTTGCCGATAATAAGCGTAACGTTGTGACCAAGATCTTGGAACTGACGCATTTTGCGCAGCGGAACTGCATGGCCAAGATGCAAGTCAGGGCTTGTCGGGTCGACGCCAAGTTTAATGTTAAGCGGCTTGCCGCGCTTCAGCTTTTCTAACAAGGCTGCCTCAGGCACAATCTGAGCTGCGCCGGACTTAATAATGTGCAATTGTTCTTCAGCGGAAAGCATTTCTTCCTCTTCCTATACGCGAATGTTTCAGGATTCTAGCACATACGCGCTAACTAACTAGTACCGGTCGCCCAACGCATCCAAGACAGCTATAAAACGCCACGGAACAGATGACCGCTTGTGGTTTGCGGCTCCTTTGGAAGCGCTGCGCCCTGCGCATTTGCAATGTTTCTTGCCTTGACGATTCGAGTAACCGCAGCGGTGGTTTCTTCAACATTCATAAGCGTTGCATCAACCATAAACCACGTGACGCCAGCCTTTAGCAGGTCAGGGAATGCGTGAGCTACATCAAGCTTTACGCTGTTGTACAGGTGACTTCGGCCGAGCTGGTCGGTAATAACAGGGAACTCGTACGATTTGCGATCTTTGAGGAAATGCGGGCTTTTGCGACGAGAGCAGGTAGCACATTTTTCGTTGCAAGGACCCTGGCTCATGAGCATACAGTGCTCCGTTGTCATAAGTTCTTGATTTCCAATAACAGTAAGCCCCATTTCAACCGGCGAATCCTGTGCAAGATCGGCAATTTGAGCAAGCGTGAGTTCTGGCGAAAGCCACACGCGAGTAGCGCCTAAATCTGCTGCTGTTTGAAGCGCAAGTTTGTTGGTTATAGGCAAATGAGGGCCAACTTCTACCTGAGCGGCCATCTCGACCGCACGAGTAAGCGACCCCAGAGATTCAACCATTACCGGCTTTTTGGCGTGAACTGATTTCCAGGCGTCAAAATTGCACGCCAACTCACGAGTATCAGCAAGCGAATCATGGTCGGCTACCGGCAAAACAACCGTGCAATCTTTTGGATAAGACGCTTGTTCGGCAGTTTGAGAAACTTGTCCTGCAATGGTTGCTTGGCCATGCGCAAGATTGGTTGCGGGGACATAAATAACCTCTGCGCCAGCACGTTTGGCCGCACGAGCACAGGCAGGGTTAGTGACATATGCGGCAATGTGAGCGCCAGACGAAGATGCAGGACGATGCGTTGCACGAGGCTCAACACGAGGCAAATTACGCAGACCGCTACCCTCGCAAAGCGCTTGCGCAAGCGAATCAAGGGCAGCTGCGCGAACGTGATGAAGCTGCGAGAAACCGATACCTACACCTTCGTCCATTTCTATAGAGAGATTTGTTAAGTAGAACTGTGTTTGACCAAGGCGATCAATATGCGAGCGAACATCTTGCATGCTCACAGCCTTGGTACGCGCAGACTCGACAAGTGGACCAGACGCTGTACCTTGCGGCAACGCATTACCAAAGCGCCTGCGGGCGGCAGTAAGAACACGAGTATTTTCCGGCGTGTCTGCAAGGGTAAAACTAGCTGTGAGTGGTTCACCAATTCGTAGTTTTACCTGGCCTTCTACGGCAATTCGCGGTTCATTTTCCGAAGCGGTGAATGCTGCTGCAGCACTGCGCACGCGGAACACGCGGTCGTCTTCATGAACGCCGCGGGGCGGCTTGTCGAAACGAACACACACGCAACCTTTGCCGGCTTTGCTGGATTTACTAGATTTGCTGGATTTGTCAGCGGGATTGACTTCCAAAGCCGTGAACGCAGCATGACCTTTGCGCATCCAAACTTCAAGCACATCACCTTGACTAATGGATTGCGTGTTGCGAATGATAATGTTATTGCCGTCGACGCGCTGAACACGACCGACGCAAACGCCACGATTGTTGGGACGCTGGTAACTCATGATGTCATTGCCGCGTTGGCCTTCCAAATACGCTGTGGTAAAACCGCGCGAAAACGCTTCGGCAAGTGTTTGGTGATCAGCCTCAGAAACTGGCGGAACATCCCAATTTGCGACGCGCGCAGACAATACCTGGTCAAGAGCTTTGCGATAGGTACTCACAACGGCATACACGTACTCGGGTGACTTCATGCGGCCTTCAATTTTCAACGACGCCACACCAGCAGCAACAAGCTGTGGGAGCAAATCGATTGAACAAAGGTCTTTTGGCGAAAGAAGATGCTCGCCCGGTGACGGCAAAGGCTTCTGCTGTGCAGTATTGCGCAGTTCATACGGCAAGCGACACGCCTGAGCGCATAAGCCACGATTGGCAGAACGACCGCCAATCATAGAAGACATAAAGCACTGCCCCGAATAGCAAACACAAAGCGCTCCGTGAGCGAACGTTTCAATTTCAAGTCCTAGTTCAAACCCTACATTTGCAAGGTTTTCAATTTCTGCAATCGATAGTTCACGCGCAAGGGTCACACGCTTAGCGCCAAGCTTTGCGGCTGCACGCATGCCTGCAGCATTATGCGTGTTCATCTGTGTAGAAATATGCAGACGCGCCTGCGGTAGCGTACGCGTAAGTTCAGCAGCAAGGCCAATATCTTGTACGATAAAGGCGTCGGCCCCAGCACGGTACGCCTGACGAGCGCACTCAAGTGCTTCATCGATTTCGCTAGGCAAAATTGCAGTATTCAGCGTTACGTAGACATTCACGCCACGCATATGAGCAAACTCACAAGCCCCAGCGAACGTGTCAAGCGTGAAGTTATCAGCACCACGGCGCGCGTTGAAATCCTGTAGGCCCAGATAAACCGCATCTGCGCCCGCACAAATAGCCGCGCGAAAAGCCGATTGCCCACCAGCCGGCGCAAGTAATTCAACATCTTGCATCATTGCAAACCCCCAAGGCTATCTACATCAAAACGGAACCACCGTGTTCTAAGACACGAAAAATACCCGATGAGAACAAATGCATAACAAATAGATATACAGCGAAGGTAGTATAATCTGCCTAATGAAAATCAGAAGAAAACAGCGCGAAAAGCGCACCCATGCTGTTGCTTTAATGCTTCTTGTAGCCCTAGCCTGCTTATGCTTTATTGGCTATTGGGGTGTGCAAGGCGTTTTACGCGTCACCGATTCATGGACCGAAAATCTACCAACTATTGAAAATACCGAATTCACTTACAGCGCACGTGAGTCGGTTATGTATGCATCAGACGGCACCACCAAGCTTGCACAATTCCAACTTGAAAAGCGCTATCCTGTAGAATCCGACGAGGTCAGTGCCTACGTTAAACAAGCAACTATTGATACCGAAGACGTTCGTTTTTATCAGCATAACGGCGTTGACGCACGAGGTATTATTCGCGCACTCGCAAACAACGTACTTGGGCGCAGCCGTGAGGGCGGATCAACCATAACCATGCAGCTGGTGCGTAATACTCTGCTTACTGACGAAGCAAATGATATGAGCATCAAGCGCAAGGTGCGTGAAGCAAAACTTGCGACTGAGCTGGAAAAACAGTATAGCAAAGACGAAATTTTGCTGATGTATCTCAATACTGTTAATTACGGTGACGGCTGCTACGGTATTGAAGCTGCTGCACGAAATTATTTCCAGGTGAGCGCTTCTGAGCTAACCCTTGCTCAGGCGGCAACACTTGCCGGTATTCCACAATCGCCAACAAATTTGAACCCCAAAGTTTACCCAGATGCCTGCTTAACCAGGCGAAACTTAGTTCTTGACCGCATGCTATCCGCGGGCGACATCACGCAAGAAGAGCACGACGCCGCACAGGCCGAACCACTTGGTTTAAACCCCGCCGAAGAAGTTCCTGAAGACGGCATTTTTGCATACCCCTATTTCACCAGCTATGTTCGCAATCAGTTGATGAAAACTGACAACCCATACGGATGCAAGTACGCCGACCTATTTGAAGGCGGACTGACCATTTACACCACGCTTGACACGCAAATGCAGGACCAAGCAGAAGCCGCATGCGACAATCAACGCGCACGCATGAGCAGCGACCTCGATTGTTCGCTCGTAGCCATAGATGCAACAACGGGCCAAGTTAAAGCAATGGTCGGAGGTTCAGATTATTCGCAAAGTCAAGTAAACCTTGCTACCGGAGAAGGCGGCAGCGGCAGGCAAGCCGGTTCAACCTTTAAAGCGTTTACCCTTGCTGCTGCAATCGAGGAGGGCATCAACCCGCTCACTCGCATCGATTGTTCATCCCCTATGACAAAAGAGATTGACGGCAAAGAGCAGACCTTTGAGAATTTCGATAATGCAAATTACGGCATTCGTACCATCCAGTCCGCTATGGCTGTTTCTGCCAACACGGGCTTTTTAAGGCTTTCGGAAGAAATTGGACAGGCAGCAACAACCGAAATGGCCAAGCGCTTAGGTGTTGAATCGAGTATGAGCACCGTATATACCACAACACTTGGCGTTGCTAGCGTCACCCCACTTGACATGGCGAGTTCTTACGCGACCATCGCAAACGGCGGAACAAAGCACGACACTATCGCCATTACGAAGATTGTCGATTCAGACGGCAAAGTTATTTACGAAGCAAAAGACGAAGGCACACGCGTACTAAGCGAAGAGGTCGCAGGTGCAACCACGTCTGTTTTAAAGCAGGTATTTGAGGCAAGCGACGGTACCGCGTCAAGCGCAAAGCCCTCGAACGGTCAGGAAGTTGCAGGCAAAACGGGTACGTCAACCAACTTTGCCGATCACTGGCTTGTTGGCTACACCCCCACCCTTTCGGTTGCAACTTGGATAGGCAACCCAGCTGGCAGCATTAAAACCGACACCAGTCTTAACTGCAATGCGCTATGGAAAGACTTTATGGATCAAGCCCTTGCAGGCACCGAAACTAAAAAATTCCCAGAAACAGCTAAGCCGACATACAACAACGCCTTTAACGACAAGCAAAGAGCTCAATACGGTGCCGAAGCAGAAGTAGAAGAACAATCGAAAACGCCAACCCGCATTGGACAGGGCACGACGCTTGCTAAAGATGGCAGAACGGCACCGAACGTTGTCGGGAAAACCCTCGAACAGGCGACAAGCACTCTTTCCAGCTGGAAAGCAGGCTATATCACCGAGGCTTCTTCAACAGTAACAAAAGGCAGCGTCATCAGGCAGTATAACGATGATGAAGGCATGGTTGTTATCGTGATTTCAAGTGGATCAAACTCAAACGCATCTAACAGCTCTAGTTCAACAGGATCTACGACAACGTCTTCTACTGAATCTTCAACAAACACAGGCACAACCACTACAACAACCGTTGTCAGCACCCCATAGACGCCTATCTACAATGCAGCACGCGTTATCCCACAGGAAAAAACCGAGGGCCCCTCGCACTGTGCGACGACGCCCTCGGCTATAGCTGTAGCTTACACTATGTTGAAGTGCTTTTATTTCTGCAGGTTCGCAACCGTTTCGTCGGCCGATTTCAATTCAGAAATGCCTTTGTCGTAAGCCTCTTTAATGCTAGAAAGACGGCTGTCATAAGTTGACCAGTCAAAGGCATTTTCGGCAGTTGCCGACTCAATTTCGGTATAAAGCGTGATGTAGTCGTTAAGCGCCGACTTCAGGCTATCACAGCCGCTAACGTACTTTTCCTTCACGTCCTTTAAGGCATCGGGGGCATCTTGACTGCTCAGCGAATCAAGAGCCTTAAAAGCGTTGTCGGCCTGCGTACGCATAGAAACGACGTCTTTACGAGATACAGCATCGTTGAAGCTTGTCAAGCGCGTTTGCAGGTCTTCCATCGATTGGTTGACCTGGCTCATATAGGCACGATTGTCGGACTGAGCCTGCTGTTCTGGGGTTGTCTGCTGCTGCATGCATCCGCCAAGCAGCAAGGCCGACACAGCAAGAGCACAGAGCACGGTAATAATTTTTGTCAGTTTCATTTTTTTCATTCTTGGTCCTATTCATGCCAATAAGGCGCTGATTTCAATTGTCTACCTAGTGCCGCTAGCCCGTTGTTGTCGTGCCGCCAGCTGTGCCTCCACCAGTTGCTGTTCCGGTGCCGGTTGCACCTCCACCAGCTGCACCTCCACCAGTTGCTGCTCCTGTACCACCTGTAATATCGGTACCTGTCGTACCTCCAGTAGTACCAGTAGTACCAGTAGTACCAGTAGTACCAGTTCCTGTGGTTGTATCAGTTCCTGTGCCAGTAGACGTACCGGTACCAGTGCTGTAATTGTAGTTGTAGTTGTAGCTGTTGCTGTAACTATTACTGTAGCTAGAACTTGAGCCCCAGCTATTCACGCCGTAAATATGATACGTGGCGTTTTGGAAAGCAGTATAGGTTGGGTCAGCGGCGTCAGGGAAGCTTTGCGTTTCCTTGCCGTCGAGAACTTGATCCATGAAATTCTTAAACACATCGGCGCAGCTTAAGTGTGAAGACAATGTTTCTTGGTTCGTCGGATCACCAAACCAAATAGCAACGGAAAGCTGTGGTGTAATACCACAGAAGGTGATGTCGTGGTACTGGCTTGACGTACCCGTTTTTGCAGCCACTTCCTGGCCACTAGCAAGCGCAGCTGCGGTACCCGTACCTTCAGAAGAAGTCACAACCGTCTTCATAACATTGGTTGCCGCATGGGCAACTTCAGCAGAAATAACGCGTTCACCTTCGGGGTTTGAGTTATCAACAATAAGGTTGCCCTTCTTGTCGTAAATTTTCAAAACAGGTTGTGCGGTGTATTTAGTTCCACCATTAGCGATAACGGAATAAGCAGACGACATATCGAGCATGGTTACGTTAGACTGACCAAGCGTTAACGACGGGTTCGCTTCAAGCTCGGAAGTGATACCCATCTTCTTTGCCGTTTCAATAACCTTCTCGGTACCCAAAGCCATTTGCAGGCGCACAAAACCCGTATTTGAAGATACCGTAAATGCCCTTGTAATGGTTCGTGTGCCGTAGTTAATGTTATCGATGTTTTGCAGCTGATTGGTGTTGGTGTATCCAGTGTCTGGAATGGTAGCTGGAGACCCGCAATCAATATTGGTGTTCGGGTCGATGCCTTCCTCTAAAGCAGCAATGAGCGTGAATGTCTTAAACGCAGAACCACAAGGACGGCCACCATTGGTACCTTCACCTGTTGCAAGGTTGGTCTTTTGAGTTTCCCAATCTTTACCGCCAACCAATGCCTTTATATGGCCGTTGGATGGGTCAATTGCCACAAGCGAACCACTAATAGCTTCACTTAAGCCACTTTCCTTCTCACGAACAGCATCTTCTGCTTTTTCCTGCGTGTCAACATCTAAGGTGGTAACCACCGTCAGACCGCCTTTGAAAATATCAAGCTGCGAGTACTGATCTTGCAGGACCGTTTTGACATAGCTGGTAAAGTACGGGTATTTCTCAATACCATCTACCGTCTGAGTGGAAGTATTGAGTACCAATTTTTCTGCCTGCGCCGCATCATGTTCGGCCTGAGTGATATAGCCATTCGACAGCATTCGGTCAAGCACAGTATTGCGGCGGGTAACACAGTTGTCGTAATAATCGATAGGATTATTGTAAGTTGGTGACTGAGGAATACCAACAAGAGCCGCAGCTTCAGCAAGTGTTAGCTCGTTAGCGTTCTTAGAGAAATAACGCTGCGAAGCCGCCTGGATACCGTATGCACCAGAACCGTAGTTAACGGTATTGAGATACATAAGCAAAATTTCATCTTTGCTATAAGCCTGCTCAAGTTTGACCGACAAGTAAATCTCGCGAAGCTTACGCTTCAGCGAGATATCGTTCATTTCTTCCGACAAGACAGTATTTCGAATGAACTGCTGAGTAATAGTAGAAGCACCTTCACGACCAGAGCCAGTTAACGAGACAATAGCAGCACGGCCGATACCAACAATATCGTAGCCATTATGCTCGTAAAAACGCTCGTCCTCGGTTGCAACTGTACCTTGCAACACATACGGACTAATCTTATCGATTTCAACCGGTTCTCGATTTTCAATCTGAAGGCGCGCAAGCTGCGTTGTTTCGTCTGAAGCGAGCACAGTGGTTGGAGCTGACGTATTCAGCTCTGAAACCTCAGCGATATCATAATTTTTTAAGTCGCCAATCCAGCTTTCACCAAGCGAGACGACACCATAGCAACCAGCAAGACATACAGCAAAAAAGATGCATACGATGACAAGCACTGCGTAAACCGGGTGCTTTCTTTTAACGCTGGGCCTGTTTTTAATAATGCGAGAAGCCACAAACCACCTCCATAAACTTGAGCCATTGTACCATCAGGCTGTTTAGGCGTGCTAAAGCACATAAGTTCGTAGCAAAAATGTGAAGCAAAAGGCGAAGAAAAAGAGTGGCACGATTGCAAAAACCTGCCTACCGCATCTGCGGCAGGCAGGAGTTTGTCGCAGTTTAATTACAGCGCAGCTTCATCGGCTTGAAGAGCGGCTTTTGCCTGCTCAAGTTGCTTGCGCACAGCAGCGTTACCGGTACCACCTTCTGTTGTACGAGTGGCAACAATTGCCTCGATATTAAGTGCACTTACGATATCTTCTTCGAAAAGCTGACTTTCGGCCTTGAAATCTTCTAGGGTGAGGTCATCGAGATTACAGCCGCGTTGTTCACACAACAACACCAAATGGCCAACAACCTCATGTGCATGACGAAACGGCATGCCCTTTTTCGCCAGATAATCAGCTACATCGGTTGCAGCAAGATGGCCACGCTTTGCTTGAGCCATCATATTTTCAGGCTTAACCTGCATGGTTTCAATCATTCCCGTTGCGCACTGCAAGCAATCTTCCAATGTTTTTGCAGCGTCAATAGCTCCCTCTTTGTCTTCTTGTAGGTCCTTGTTATAAGCAAGAGGCAACGCTTTCATGGTTACCAACAAAGCCACCAAGTCTCCAATGACGCGGCCAGTTTTACCACGAATCAACTCTGCAAAGTCAGGGTTTTTCTTCTGCGGCATAATTGATGAACCAGTTGAAAATGCATCAGACAGCTCGATAAAGCCAAACTCAGAAGTTGACCACAGTACCAATTCCTCACACAAACGAGAAAGATGCATGCATGACACAGCGCAGGCATAATCAAGATCAAGCAAGAAGTCGCGGTCGGAAACAGCATCAAGCGAATTGGGGATCACGTGATCAAACCCAAGTTCAGCTGCTGTCATTTGCCTATCAAGTGGATAAGTTGTACCAGCGAGTGCAGCCGACCCGAGCGGACATGCGTCAGCAGCACGGTACGCTGCTGCTAGTCGTTCGAAATCGCGTGTCAGCATCCAGACATATGCGAGCATATGGTGCGAAAACAGCACTGGTTGGGCATGCTGTAAATGCGTATAACCAGGCAAAATGACGTCAAAGTTCTGCTCTGCCTGCATGATGAGCGCATGACGCAATGCAACATTGGCTCGCATGAGATCAAACGAGCGCATTTTCGCGAACAGACGCGTATCGGTTGCCACCTGGTCGTTGCGGCTGCGGCCCGTATGTAAACGCGCACCCGCATCGCCGATATCGGCTGTCAGCGCACCTTCGACAGACATATGGATATCTTCGTTGTTGATATCGAATTCGAAATCGCCTGACTCAATGCGCGCCTTCACGCGATCAAGACCATCGCTTATAGCCTGCGAATCTGCATCAGAGATTACGCCGACCTTTGCAAGCATATGTGCGTGTGCTTTTGAGCCAGCAATATCCTGCGCATACAACTGCTTATCAACCGGAAGCGACGCGCCAAAGCGCTGGGTAAATTCGCTTACGTTTTCGGTAAAGCGCCCTGACCACAAAGCCATGGTGTTACTCCTCTGCGTTGACCTGGTTGAGCATGTCGGTAGTAGCGCCTTCATTGCGGCGATTGGTTGCCCAGGTACGCGTTGAAAGCGTTTGAATCTGGATGAAACCCTTTGCTGCTGTGCGGTCAAAAGTGTCACCCTTGTCATATGTAGCAAGCGCATGATCATATAACGAGAAGGCGCTCTTGCGACCAACAACAATACAGGAACCCTTGTAGAACTTCAGACGTACCAAACCAGTGACGCAGCTTTGCGTTGAAGCCATGAATGCGTCAAGAGCTTCCTTTAGGGGCGCAAACCACTGACCGTCATACACGCAGTTTGCCCAGGTTTGCTCAAGGTTAAGCTTGTAATGCAGCACCTCGCGCTCCAAAACCAAATCTTCAAGAGCTTTATGAGCTTCGATAAGAGCCATTGCTGCAGGAGCCTCGTAACATTCGCGGCTCTTCACACCAACAAGACGATTTTCCACCATGTCAATACGGCCGTAGCCATGCTTGCCTGCAATTTCATTCATGTCGTAGATAATGTCCAAGAAGCTTTTCTTTGTGCCGTTCAAAGCACAGGGCACGCCAGCTTCAAATTCAATTTCAACATATTCCGGCTTGTCAGGAGCTTGCTCAGGGTCGGCTGTCATGGTGTACACGTCCGCAGGCGGCTCTGCCCACGGGTCTTCAAGGACACCACACTCAATAGCGCGGCCCCACAGATTATCGTCAATAGAATACGGGGAATCAGTAGTAGCTTCAACTTCTACGCCGTGTTCGCGTGCCCACGCAATTTCGTCAGGGCGTGTCAGCAAATCCCACTCTCGCACCGGCGCTAAAATTTCAAGCGACGGATCAAGCATAGTGATGCTTGACTCGAATCGAACCTGGTCGTTTCCCTTGCCGGTGCAGCCATGAGCAATATACTTCGCGCCATATTTATGTGCTGCATCAACAAGATATTTCGAAATAAGCGGACGAGAAAGCGCAGACACGAGCGGATACTTGTTCTCGTATGCAGCATTTGCAGCAAGTGCCTTGGTCAAGTAGTCCTGTGCGAATAATTCACGCATGTCGATTACCTGGCAATCAAGCGCACCAACGCGCAGAGCCTTTTCTTTGACCTTCTCTAGGCCATCGTGCTCCTGTCCGACTTCACCAACAACAGCAATAACATCAAGGTTCATTTCGTCTTGCAGCCATTTCACGCAGCACGACGTATCCAAACCGCCTGAGTATGCCAGGATTACTCTGTCTTTCTGTTCAGCCATGATATATACCCTTTCCTATGTGGCTTAAATTCTAAATTTACCTTGCTTACAGCTATAGCCTAGCCCCGATAAACTTCTTGAGTGCTCGTTTAACAAATAAGCAATTGAATGCCCTATAGAGCAAAACAGAACAGCTTGCTCAAAGTAGTCTACGACAGATATTACACCGTAGACGAGCACGTAACAGCTTGTAACAAACAAGGGGAAGCGGGAAAAGCTGTCCCGCAGCAGCGTGAAGACGACTTATCGTCGTCGCAGCTGGTCGATGGTTTGTCCAATCGACTCTGCAGCTTCGGGGCTTTCAGCTGCAATCAGCACGGTCTTTTCGCTTGCAACAACACCAAGAGCACCAGGCAGTTCAGCCTTATCGATAGCGGCTGAAACGCCAGTAGCTGCGCCGAAATGAGTATTTACAACAACAAGGTTGCCAGCAACATGCACTGCATTTACCAGCTCGGAAACCAAGCGCTGCAAACGAACTTCGGCGGGGAATACATAAAAGCCTTCACGCGACTTGATAAGGCCCATATCCATAACATCACGGGAAATGGTCGCATGGTTGCACTCGAAACCGGCCGCTTCTAGCTGCTCAGCTAGATCACGCTGGGTTTTGACATTGCCATTGCGAATAAGCTCGCGAATGACGTCGTGTCTTTCCTGCCGATTTCTCATGAGTTGAGCTTTTTGCCTTTCCGCATTAAAACGAATAGCCTTCTGTTGCAATACTTTCTTCATAGCACAAAGTCTCATAAAGAAAGCTCCCTGATGATAACGCAATCTCAAGCAGCGTTACCAACACACACGGAAAAAAGAAATGGAATGCAATATTGTGTGCGTCAGCGGAAGAAAGCGCAAGGCCAATTAGGTCAATGTAGCTTAGATAAATGGCGCAAATTAATGAAGTGCTCCCGGTAAAATCAAACGCTCCCGGTAAAGCAAGTTTGCCGAGAGTGTTTTTTGCAGAAAGTTTTCTGTTCACTATGCTTTTTATGCTTCCATAACCAGCTTCGCGCAGTGTTTTTATGCTTCCTCAATCAGCTTTGTCAAACGTTCGATCATGACATCAACATCAACCTTTTCGCAAATAAGCGGCGAAAGGAAGCGAAGCGTGTGTGGCCCGGTCGCATTCAAAACAAGCCCGCTGGTCAATGCGCGAGTCACCAACGCCGGCGCATCAACCGACTCGTCCAAATCGACAGCGTTCATAAGTCCGACACCACGCACTTCAACAGCCTTCGGAAGCTGTGTAAGTTTTTCACGCATATAGGCGCCAACTTCAGTCACGTGGTCGGTAAAGCCGTTTTCCAGCTCGGTCAAGGTTGCACGTGCGGCAGCAATAGCCAAGTTGCTTCCGCCGAACGTCGAACCGTGGTCGCCGGGGGCAAATGCGCTGGCGATATGCTTTGGAGCAGCGCACGCGCCCATCGGCATACCGGAAGCAATGCCCTTAGCCATCGAGACAATGTCAGGCGTAACACCGAAGTGCTGGAACGCAAACGGAGTACCGCAGCGATAAATACCAGTCTGCACCTCGTCGCATACCATAAGGGCATCATTTTCGCTGGTCAAACGGCGGACCGCCTGCAGGAATTCCTTAGTGCAAGGATGTACGCCGCTTTCACCTTGAACACACTCAAGCATCACGGCACAGATATCGTTGCCTTGGTCTGCAAAAAGCTGCTCAAGAGCAGCAATGTCGTTAATAGGCGTGCTTACAAAACCACCAGGCAGCGGCTGGAAGGCTTCCTGTTTTGCGGGTTGAGCAGTTGCAGCAAGCGTTGCCAACGTACGGCCATGGAAGCTGCGATCGAGCACAACGATGGTACGCGCAGCACCGTCGAAAGCAGCCTGGACTTCTTGTTCGGACTTGCCTGCAGCAAGCGCTACCTCCTGAGCATGCTTGCGAGCATACAAGCGAGCCAGTTTAATGGCGCATTCATTTGCTTCTGCGCCGGAGTTAGCAAAGAAGGTCTGCCAAGGCTCAGGGCTATCAGCGTTCCCACCATTAAGGAGAGCCGAAAGTTGCTGAGAAAGCTCGCCGCGGCCTTCAATATAGTAGTAGTTGCTAACGTGGATAAGCTTTTCGGCCTGGCTTACAAGGGCCCCGCTTACCGCAGGGTGACAATGACCCAAGCTGCACACACCAATGCCAGCGACGAAGTCTAAGTACTCGTTGCCTTCGGCATCCTTAAGCTTCATGCCCGAACCTTCTACAAATTCAACCGGCTTGCGGCCAAACGTGGGCATAACGTAATTCGATTCAAGTTCCTGTTGTTGAACGAGCGACATGATTTCTTCTTTCTTTATGCTTCATTATTTTCGGCAAGCTTTGCTGCGAATTTGCCAAGTGGGTGATTCTCGAGCTTATAAGCCTCTTCTGTCGAATGAATAACAGTGCCAACACCGGCCGAGGTCAGAAGCTCTAGTAATAGCGAATGCGGCGTAGTTCCATTAATGATATGAGCCCTTTGCACACCGGCTTCAAGCGCCAAAATACACGACTTGAGTTTGGGAATCATACCGGTTGAAATTTCGCCGCGCTCAACCATTCCGCGTGCTTCATCAAGCGTGAGATTGGAAATGAGCGATGATTTGTCGCTGAAATCTTGATACAAACCGTCAACATCAGTAAGGAAAATTGCCTTATGAGCGCCAATTTCTGCGGCAACATGACCAGCTGCCATGTCGGCGTTAACGTTATAGAAGCCACCATCTTCGCCAAGAGCAACCGAAGCAATGACTGGAATATAAGCAGACCCTACCAAGTCGTCGATAAGCGCACGATTGATGCGGGTAATGCGACCAACTCGGCCAAGGTCTGGGCTTGCTTGTTCCGCAATGATAATACCTGCGTCAGCACCTGAAAGACCCACCGCAAAATTGCCGTGACGATTCAGCGCTTCGACAAGCTCTTGATTTACCTGACCTGCAAGAATAGTGCGAACTACTTCCATTGCTTCGGGTGTAGTAACGCGCTGGCCATCTTTAAATTCAACAGGCAGCTGCTTTTCATCCATTGCGCGTGAGATAGCCTTGCCACCACCATGCACAATGACAGGGTTGCAACCAACGATTTTGAGTAGAACGATGTCGCTCATTAAATCAGCGCGAAGCTGTTCATCGACCATTGCTGCGCCACCATACTTAATGACGATGGTTTTGCCTGTAATGTTTTTAATCCAAGGGAGGGCGTCAGCTAGAACTTCAGCCGCCTTCGTTGAAACCCCTTCGGGTTGAGTATCTTTTGCAAACTTCATGACCGGTAATCTCCGTTAATCGAAACGTACTCATGCGAGAAATCGCATGTCCACATGGTTGTATTTTCGTCGCCAGCGCCGAGGTTAATATCAATAACCACTTCGGGCGACTCGAATCGTCGCAGCGCCTCGTCCTCGTCGAAGGGAACCGTCAGGCCGTCTCGACATACGGGAAGCCCCATAATATCAATCGCAACATCTTCTTGAGCAAATGCGGCACCGCTGCGACCAAGCGCTCCAGCAATTCGACCCCAGTTTGCGTCATGGCCATAAATCGCGGTTTTTACAAGCGGCGAGTTTGCCACCGTACGCGCTGCCGCATCAGCATCTTCGGCAGTTTTCGCACCCGCAACGTTAACAGTGACCAGGCGGGTTGCGCCTTCACCGTCGGTTGCCATCTCACGAGCCAGTGAGATACAAACCGAACGCAAGGCACGCTCAAACATTTCGAAAGCAGGCGAACCCGGCTGCATCAATTCAGCACCGGGCGCCGCAGCACCACTCGCCATCAAAATGCACGTATCATTCGTTGAAGTATCAGAATCAACCGTAACTTTGTTAAAGCTTAAATTCACAGCAGCGGATAATGCCGCATGCAGATCGGGTGCAGCAATAGGGGCATCGGTTGTAAGAACCGCAATCATCGTTGCCATGTTTGGCATAATCATGCCAGAGCCCTTACACATGCCACCAACAGTAAACGTGCAGTTATCATAGCCAATACCATCACCGCTGAAGTTGACTGCTGCCTCTTTCGGGTGTGTGTCAGTGGTCATAATGGCGCGTGCGGCCGATGCGCCGCCCGCACGGGAAACCTGTGAATACGCCTGCGGTGCACCCGTTTCGAACGGCTCCATCTGCAAATGCTGGCCAATAACACCAGTTGAAGCAACCAAAACTTCTTCGTCGGTGCACCCGACAGCCTCAGCAACAATGTGTGCGGAATCGCGGGCGGTTTTTAAGCCTACTTCCCCAGTTGCCGCGTTTGCAATGCCAGAGTTAATAGACACAGCGCGAACGGTGCCGTAACCCACGCCGTCAAGATGCTCACGAGACACCGTGACAGGTGCTGCACAGAATACATTCTTTGTAAACACACCTGCACAAGCAGCAGGTTCGTCTGCAACAACAAGAGCGTAATCTAAACGGTTAGGATCCGGGCGAAAGCCGGCATGAATGCCAACAGCAGCAAAACCCTTCGCTGAAGCAACACCGCCTTCAGGAAGCAATGCAAAATCGGCATACTGCTTAGCGGTAGTCGAATTATTCAACGGTTGAACAGCGGTCGTGCTAGACGAATCCGATGCGATAGTAGTCATAATAATCCTTTTACTAAAACGCGCATACGGCGCGCAACTTTATACCGGTACAGCAACCGTGTCGAGGCCAAGACCCTCAGGCAAACCCCAAACAATGTTTGCACACTGAACAGCCTGATTGGCAGCACCCTTACCAAGATTGTCGATTGCTCCTACAGCGATAAGCATGCCGACTTCTTCGTTGACCACCAGGCCAACATGTGCGCAATTCGTGCCAACAACCGAAGACGTTTTCGGCATAACGCCAGCATCAAGCACGCTAACAAACGTGCTGTTGCTGTAAAACTCACGATACTGGCTAATAATTTCGTCTACGTTGCGAGTTGCGCCATCTGCAAGCGGAATATTAACTGTAGACAGTAAACCTCTGTTCAGCGGGGCCAAATGCGGAGTAAAAATCAAACGTCCGGGAATACCCAAAATCTGCTCGATTTCCGGCGTATGACGATGTGCTGCAACACCGTATGCCTCGAGATTTTCGTCAGCAAAGCAGAAGTGTGTGCGCGAGGTAGCCTTCTTTCCGGCGCCAGTCACACCTGATATCGCATCAACGACAACCGGAGAGCCTTCGGCAGCCAGCCCAAGACGGAACGCCGGAGCTGCAGCAAGCGAAGTTGCTGTCGGATAACAGCCAGCGCACCCAATAAGGGCACCTTTACCATCTTTGCGCTCTTCAGCAGCCTGAATAAGCCCGTCACCAAATAGCTCAGGTAAACCAAAGGCAGCTCGCTTCAGCAGGTCGGTCTGTGTATGTGGCACTTTGTACCATTTCTCATATACCGCCGGATCTTTCAGGCGGAAGTCAGCCGAAAGGTCAACGACAACCGCGCCGCGCTCGATAAATTTTGGCGCAGCAGCCATAGCAGCCGTATGAGGAACCGCAAGAAATACCAGCTCACATTCGTCAATCGCAGCGTCATCATGGCGAGTAAACACAAGATCAGTTGCGCCCGTGAAGCACGGATACTCGACTGCAACGGGAGTTCCTGCAAGCTCGTTTGAAGTAACAGCTACTAACTCAAATTCAGGATGGCGAAGCAAAACGCGAACCAATTCGATTCCGGCAAAGCCCGCCGCACCTACGATTCCGCATTTAATACTCATGATGAAACCTTCCCGTTTGCTGTGTAGTGATATGTCGGCACTGCCTGTTCAAGCAGGCGAATTGCCTCTTCGTCAGTAGATTGCAGCGCATGCTGCAGCTCGTCGAGCTTTGAAGCAACTTGGTCGTAGCTAATTTCCTGACCCGTTGAAACCATAATGGACTGATTATCGGTTGGAATAGTACTTTCCTCGTCCATAAGAAGTTCTTCGTACATCTTTTCGCCTGGTCGTAGGCCGGTAAACTCAATTTTAATATCTACGTCAGGCGTTAAGCCCTGCAACTGAATGAGACCCTTCGCTAGGTCAACAATTTTAACCGGCTCACCCATGTCAAGAATAAAAATCTCGCCACCTTTGGCCATACCACCAGCCTGAATAACTAAACGAGAGGCTTCGGGAATAGTCATAAAGAAGCGCTCGATATCAGGATGGGTAACGGTAATAGGGCCGCCAGCAGCAATCTGCCTTCTAAACACCGGGATAACGCTGCCGTTCGAACCAAGTACGTTACCAAAACGAACCGCTGAGAAAATAGTCTTTGAAGTGCGGGCATAATACTGCACAACCATCTCACCCATACGTTTGGTAGCACCCATAACACTCGTCGGGTTTACCGCCTTATCAGTAGAAATAAAGATAAAGCGAGCCGCACCATATGCGTCAGCAGCCTTAACAGTATTCAATGTGCCAAACACGTTATTGTGTACTGCCTCACGCGGGCAATCTTC
This sequence comes from Senegalimassilia sp., assembly GCA_963619015.1. Classification (GTDB taxonomy): domain Bacteria; phylum Actinomycetota; class Coriobacteriia; order Coriobacteriales; family Eggerthellaceae; genus Senegalimassilia. The sequence goes on from CAVEUW010000037.1 coordinate 18,794, forward strand.
CATAAGTGGAACATGCTTGTGTGCAGCCGCATGAAAAACAGCACCAGGGCGATACTTTGCAAACACTTCGTTTACTCGATCAACATCGCAAACATTGCCAATTTCGATATTGATTTCAATATCGCTATATTCGGAAAGCAATTCATTACGCAGCATGTATGCGTCGTTTTCGTAAATATCGAAGATAACAATACGGGCTGGAGCAACAGTACAAAGCTGACGACAAAGTTCACTACCAATAGAACCGCCGCCACCTGTCACCAAAACAGTTTCGCCTGCGATATAGCCCGAAACCGCACGGGTATTCAATACGATTTCTTCTCGGCCCAAAAGGTCTGCCACGTCAACATCGCGCAGACTTACATCACCAATCTCATCAAGAG
>CAVEUW010000038.1:0-17327 GCA_963619015.1 Senegalimassilia sp.
ACGGGAGGATTCCCGGGACCGGGGACGTGGAGCAGGGTTTGAGCAGCGAGAACGAGAAGATGAATATAGAGCCTGTGCCAGATGCCATGGAGGTTGCTGCGGAAAACTATAACCGTTGGCTTTCTGCTGTTACCCCAGACGAGCAGGCCGTTCTCAAACTAATTGCCCCCGCTGATATTGCCGACGCCTTCGGTCGCGACCTTTCCTTCGGAACGGGCGGTATGCGCGGAAAGCTCGGGCTTGGTCCGAATCGCCTGAACATTTACACCGTTGCTAAGGCCACGCAAGGGCTGGCCAACCACCTTACGGCAAGCTTTGATAATCCCACGGTCGTGCTCTGCTACGACACTCGCCACGGCAGCAAGGCCTTCGTTCGCCGCGTCGCCGAGGTACTTGCCGGCAATGGAATCATGTCGTATTTGTTCGAGCGCGTGGAGCCGACTCCGGCCCAGAGCTTTGCAGTTCGCGAGCTTGGCTGTTCCGCAGGTGTTGTAATTACCGCTTCGCACAACCCCGCCGATTACAACGGTTACAAGGTCTACGGCTCCGATGGCTGCCAGATCACGGTTGCCGCTGCAAGGGCTATTCAGGCGGCCATCGATCCCATAGATGTTTTTGATGGCGTGACCAGCCTCTCGTTTGACGAGGGAAGATCACAGGGGTTCATTCAGTGGGTGCCCGAGCGCGTGCTCGACCGCTATATAGAGGAAACGGTCAAGTGCTCCACGTCGGAGGAATGCCGCAACCTCAAGGTTGTGTACACGCCCCTGCACGGCGTTGGCCTGGAGTGCGTTTCTCGCGCGCTTAAGGCCATTGGTGTGCCCGACCCTGTGCTGGTTGAGGAGCAGTGCGTCCAGGACGGCGACTTCCCAACATGCCCGTATCCGAACCCTGAGGTCCGCGAGGCACTTGAGCTGGGTATTCGCTATTGTGAAGAGACGGATGCCGATTTGCTGCTAGCTACGGACCCCGACACGGACCGCCTCGGCATTGCCGTGCGCCACGAGGGCAAGTACGAACTGCTCACGGGCAACGAGCTGGGACTGCTCCTGCTGGACTTCCTCGCCAAGAAGGTCGAGGAGTCAGGCGAGGATATCTCTCGCAAGGTCGCCGGCACCACCATTGTTTCCGCACCCATGGCAGACGATATGGCCCACGACCACGGCTTCGAGTTGCGGCGCACGCTCACGGGATTCAAGTTCATTGGCGAGCAGATCGGCCTTCTTGAGCAGGAGGGGCGCGAGGGCGGCTTCCTGATGGGCTTTGAGGAGTCCTATGGCTATCTTGCCGGGACTTCCGTCCGTGATAAGGACGCCGTGGTTTCGGCCATGCTTACCTGCGAGCTCGCCGCCCACTGGAAGGCCGAGGGCCTCGACCTCTACGAGGCGATGGACAGCCTGTACGCACATTACGGCTACTGGGGCAACGCTCAGCTGACCAAGGCGTTCGAGGGGGCTGAGGGGCCGAGCCGTATGGCGGCTATCGTTGACGGCCTGCGAGCAGCGGCGCCCTCAAGGGTCGCCGAGATAGATGTCATGGAGATCATTGATTATGCCGACGGCGCGGATATGCCGACGGTCAACCCCTCCGGTGCTGTGCAGAAGCTTCCCCCGTCGAACGTCATTGAGCTTCGGTTGGTGGATGGCTCCCGGGTGCTCCTGCGCCCGAGCGGCACCGAGCCGAAAGTAAAGGCATACCTTTTTGCCAAGGCGGCAACTCGCTCCGCATCAGACGAAAAGCTTGCGCAGCTTAAGGTTGCTGTGAAGGAAATTCTGGAAGGTTGTAGCTAAAATGATTCATCTCGTGCTTCTTTCCGGAGGGTCCGGCACGCGCCTCTGGCCGCTTTCCAATAGCTCGCGCTCCAAGCAGTTCCTCAAGGTTCTGCGCGACGAGGCCGGCAACCACGTGTCTATGGTCCAGCGCGTGTTCGGCCAGATTCGCAAGGTTCCGGCAGATGTGGACATCACCATTGCCACCTGCGCGAGTCAGGAGTATTCGATCAGCCGTCAGGTTGAGGGGGCCTACACCTTGGTCCTGGAGCCCGAACGTCGTGATACGGCTCCTGCCATTATGCTGGCGTGTGCCAATCTGGCCTTGGAGCAGAAGGCTGATGCTGACGACACGGTAATCGTGATGCCCATCGACACCTATGCCGAGCAGGCCTACTACGACGGTGTCGTCAAGCTGGACGAAGCCGTTCAGAGTGGTTTTGCCGAGTTGGTGCTTCTGGGTGTGGAGCCTACGTACCCGAGCGAGAAGTACGGCTACATCGTGCCGGAGACGCCCGAAGGCGACCTTCGCCGCGTGGCTCGCTTTACCGAGAAGCCTAACGAAAACGCTGCCAAGCAGCTCATCGCCCAGGGCGCCCTTTGGAACTGCGGGGTGTTCGCTTTCAAGCTGGGATATCTGACCGAGCTGGCTGCTAAGTACCTGCCCGTAAACGACTTCTCCCAGTTCCGCGACCGCTACTCCGACCTGCCCAAGAACTCCTTCGATTACGAGGTGGTAGAAAAGGCTGGGTCTATTGGCGTTGTTCCATACTCGGGCGAGTGGATGGACCTGGGCACCTGGAACACGTTGACCGATGAGATGGCGGACGCCAGCGCCGGCCGCGTGGTGATTGATGAGTCCACCTGCGAGAACGTCCATGTGATTAACGAGACGGGCTTCCCGATGGTCGTCGCCGGCATGAAAGACGCGGTTGTCGTTGCCACGCCCGATGGCATCCTAGTCTCCAGCAAGGAGGCTTCTACCGGCATCAAGGCGCAGATCTCCCAGGCAGCGGAGAGCCGCCCGATGTACGAGCAGTGCCGCTGGGGCGAGTACCGCGTTATAGATTCAAGCGTCTTTCCCGATGGCGCAAAGGCCCTTACAAAGGAGCTCATCGTTCGCGATGGCAAACAGCTGAGTTACCAACGTCATGCTCACCGCGGTGAAGTGTGGACCGTCGTCTCTGGCGCTGGCGAGGTTGTCCTGGACGGTTTGGTGCAGCAGGTGCGGGCTGGCTCGGTCGTGAACATCGGAAAGTGCCAGATGCACGCAGGCCGTGCCATTGGCAGCGATTTGCATATCATCGAAGTGCAGCAGGGAAAAATCCTCGTCGAAGAGGACATCGAGCGCTTCGGCGAATTTTGGAAATAGACACAAGGAAGGCAAACGCATGAAGAAGGCGCTCATCACCGGCATTACTGGACAGGACGGCAGCTATCTGGCGGAACTGCTCTTGGAGAAGGGCTACGAGGTGCATGGCATCGTGCGCCGATCCAGCGTGCACACCACTAACCGTATTGACCACCTGATTGCTGCTCGCAGCGTGAAGCTCCACGACGGTGACCTGACGGACTCCAGCTCCATCATTCGCATCGTTGGCGAGGTGCGTCCCGACGAGATTTACAACTTGGCCGCTCAGTCGCACGTGGGCGTCTCCTTTGACGCTGCCGAGTACACCGGCGACTGTGATGCCCTTGGCGTGTTGCGCGTTCTCGAGACTGTGCACATACTGGGCATGGACAAGACCTGTCGCATCTACCAGGCGTCCACTTCTGAGCTGTATGGCAAGGTGGAGGAGGTTCCGCAGAGCGAGACCACGCCGTTCCACCCCTACAGCCCCTACGCTGTGGCCAAGCAGTACGGTTTCTGGATGATGAAGGAGTACCGCGAGGCCTATGGCATGTTTGCGGTCAACGGCATCCTGTTCAATCACGAGTCTGAGCGCCGCGGCGAGAACTTCGTGACCCGCAAGATTACCCTTGCTGCCGCCCGCATCGCCAAGGGTCTGCAGGACCACCTGGAGCTTGGCAACCTGGACAGCCTGCGCGACTGGGGCTACGCCAAGGACTACGTTGAGTGCATGTGGCTGATTATGCAGCAGGAGGAGCCCGACGACTTCGTAATTGCCACGGGCGTGCAGCACTCTGTGCGCGAGTTCGCCGAGTGGTCCTTCAAGCACGCCGGTATCGAGCTGGTCTGGGAGGGCAAGGGCTTGGAGGAGAAGGGTTATGACAAGGCCACCGGCAAGATGCTGGTGTGCGTGAACCCCGACTTCTACCGCCCGACCGACGTGGTGAACCTGTGGGGTGACCCCACCAAGGCCAAGACCGTGCTTGGCTGGGACCCGCAGAAGACCAGCTGCGAGGAGTTGTGCCGCATCATGGTGGAGCATGACCTGAAGATTGCCGAGCAGGAAGCAAAGCTGGCCTAATGAGCAAGCGGGCGCTCATATTCGGCGTTAACGGCTTCGTGGGTGCGCACCTAGCTCGCGAGCTGGTCTCGCACGGCTACGAGGTGTGCGGATCTGACTTACGCAACGACTGCGCGCTTCCCGAGGTGGGTCTCTACGCGAGCTGCGACCTGGCCGACCCCGAGGGGGTGGCCAAGGTCGTTGCTGACGCGAAGCCGGATTGCATCGTTAACCTGGCCGCTATAAGCTCGGTGGGGCAGAGCTGGCGCATGCCGGCACTGACCATGCGGGTGAACGTGGAGGGCGCCCTGAACGTGATGGAAGCGGCCCGCACGCTTGACGCTATGCCGCGCGTGCTGCTGGTGGGGTCCTCGGAGGAGTATGCCCCCAAAGATGGCCCCCTCAACGAGGGCGACCCTACCGTGTCCAACAATCCCTACGGCATCTCCAAGGTCACGCAAGAGCGCTTTGCTGCGCTCTACGCTGAACGTTATGGCCTTGAGGTGTGCCTGGCAAGGTCGTTCAACCACACGGGCCCAGGACAGAACCCTAACTTCGTTCTGCCGAGCTGGTGCAGGCAGGCGGCGACCATCGAGCGCTCGGGAAAGCCGGGCAAGATGATTGTGGGCAACTTGAAGGTTGCCCGTGACTTCAGTGACGTCCGCGACGTGGTGCGCGCCTACCGGCTGATTCTGGAAGGCGGGCGCGCAGGTGAGGCCTACAACGTGGGCAGTGGGCGTGCGTTGCCCCTGAGCGAGCTGCTTGAGATCGTTATCGGCTTTTGTGACCAGGAAATTGAAGTGGGAATCGACCCTGAGCTCATTCGCCCGACCGACGCACCCTGCGTTTGCTGCGACGCCTCCAAGCTGCATGAGCAGTTGGGATGGGCGCCCGAGAGAAGCATTGAGGACACGCTGAGGGAAATCTACGGTTTGGAGCTTGCTGTTGGCTGACGAGTGTCGTGTGCGGCTGCTTTCCGCCGCCTTTGACAACATAGATTTCGGGCGAGTTTGCGATGTTGTGGATGACCATGTCGCTTCCCGCGTTCCCGGCTATATGATGTCCTTGAACTTGGACATCATGATTAAGGCTGACCAGTCCAAGGACGTTACCCGTGCCCTTAACGGCGCCGACTTGATTCTTATGGATAGCGCTCCCTTGATAAGGTTTGCTCGTAAAAGGGGTATTGAGGTGAAGGAGAAGCTTTCCGGATCCGATTTGATGCCTCGTGTTTGCGAGTATGCTGCCGCCAAAGGGTATTCCTGCGCGATTATGGGCGGCATGCCCGGTGTCCCAGAAGAGGCTGCGAGACGGCTTGCTGAGCGGTACCCCGGTCTTAGCTTTGTTGGCACTTATTCACCTGACTATGGCTTTGAGAAGAACTCCGGGACCTTAAGTTCAGCACTTGAGACCGTGCGGGCTTTTAACGCCGATATCTTGTTCGTGTGCCTGGGTGACCCGAAGAGCGCTTTGCTGATTAACGCGCATTTGCAGGAGATGGGCGCCGCGTTCGTGTTTGATGTTGGCGCTGCGGTGGACTTCGCAGCCGGCAATGTCGAGCGCGCACCTAAATGGATGCAGGATCACAGTCTGGAGTGGCTGTACCGCTTTGGCAGAGAGCCGAAGCGACTTTTTAAGCGATACTTCGTCGATAGCTGGCACTTCCTCAGTATCTGCGCGAGAGAAGGTGGCAAGCGATGAGGATCGCAATCGATTTAACTTCGCTTGCCGACAACTTCTCGGGTATCGAGAGGCATGCGGCCGAGCTCTCAAGGGCGCTGCTCGGCATTGACGGCAAGAACGAATACTTGATTGTTTTCAAGGAATTTGTGCACCCTTTCTTCGAGGGGGTCGCTGACGTGTACCCCAACGTCGAAGTTGCCGTTCTGCCGCGCGGAACCATGGGCAAGCTTTACTTCTCACAGTTCACGCTCGCGCGAGAGCTGAAGAAACTGCATGCAGACCTGGTGCTGTTCCTGGCCTTCCCAGCGCCGCTTTTGTATACGGGTCGCGCGATTAGCACCTTCCACGATCTTTGCTGGCATGACGTTCCCGCGACGATGTTGCCGAAGAGCCGTCTTTATTGGAAGGTGCTCGAGAAGATTAATGCGCGACGCAACGAAAAGATTCTAACTATTTCCCAATTCTCGAAAAACCGCATCGTGGATGTGCTGAATATTCCCAACGGGAAGGTAGTGGTCACCTATTGCGGAATCGACGGCAGCCTCTTCAACTGCGACAATGCTGCCTCTGTTCCCTTCCAGACACTGAGGGACAAGTACGGTCTTCCTGACAGCTACGTTCTTACGCTCTCGACTATTGAGCCGAGGAAGAACATTGGTCTTCTGATTGAGGCATGGGCCAAGGCATGTACCGAAGGCGATTACAAGCATGATCTAGTCTTGGCCGGGCGTAAAGGCTGGGGGCAGGAGACTCTGCTCGAACAGGTGCCTGATGTATTGAAAGGTCGGGTTCATTTCACCGGCTTCGTGGACAACGAGGACTTGCCCTCGCTCTATGCAAACAGCGAGCTCTTTGTGTTCCCCTCAATTTATGAGGGTTTCGGGTTGCCGCCCGTAGAAGCAGCGTATTCCGGCGCGCGCGTGCTGTGCTCGGACATTCCCTGTCTTAAGGAAATTTGCGGGGATGGAGTTAAATATTTCAAAAGCGGAGACGCAGCTGATCTATGTCGTTTCCTTTTGGCCCCAGCACATTCCGAGCAAAACGGAAGTTGCGTAAGGAAGTACGCGTGGGGTGACTCCGCCCTCGTGCTTGTCCGTGAGGTGTTAAATGACTAACAGCTTAATTGTTATCAATGGGTATGACTTTAGCAACGATAAGTGCTGCGGCATTCACCGCAACGCAATGGAGATTGCTGCTTGTATAGATGTGTTGCTTGGCGAGTGCGGGCATAATGTGAAGGTTGAGGCAGCGGTTCCCGCTGGCTGCGATGCTCCGCTCTACGAGAACATCCGCCCCGTTGTGTTGGATTGCGGCAAGAAATCGAAGCTCGATAAACTTAAGTGGCGAGAGGTTGTTTACCCTCAATACATCAAGAAAGTCGACGCTATCGGTCTTGATATGACACTTGGTCTGCCGAAGCGCGGGCGCTTTTGCGTCTTTGACTACGACTGCATCGTAGAAGACCATGCGGAAGTTTATTATTATTATTACGCTTCCTTGCGAAGGATTCATTATATGAGGCGCGTGAGGAATTCGCTTAAACGCGCGCAGGTTGTCTTTACTGATAGCAATTACGCAAAAGCCAGAATTCAAGAACACTACGGCTGCCCTGACGAAAAGATGGTTGTAGTGCCGTGCGCCTGGCAGCACATGCAGCGCTTTGTTCAAGACGACGGCGTTCTAGAGAAATTCGGACTTGAAGATAAGATTTTCTTCTTTGCGCTCGGTAGCCGCTACCCTTATAAGAATTTTCGATGGGTTGAATGTGCCGCACGGCAAAACCCGCAGTATCAGTTTGTTGTTACTGGCTCGGAAATCGGCTCGGGTGATAAGGATGGCACCGACAAGCCCTCCAATCTTCTGTTTACAGGGTATCTCTCAGATGGGGAGATTAAGGGCCTTATGGCTCACTGCAAGGCGTTCTTGCAACCCTCCTTCGAGGAGGGTTTTGGGATCCCGCCCCTCGAGGCCATGAGCGTCGGGGCTGATTGCATCGTGTCCGCGGCAGCGTCTTTGCCTGAGGTGTACGGAGACTCGGTGAGATACATTGACCCGAGCGACTACGACCATATCGACTTGGATGCCATTCTTGCAAAACCGGTTTCTGGCACTAAGCAGAAAGTGCTTGATCGTTATTCTTGGATGAAGAGCGCCGAGATTGTTTTGGGCACAATCGAGAGGCAGTGCTTCGTATGAAAGACGTGTTGCTTGTTACACCTTATTACGACCCCAACATTGTTGGCGGCGCTGAGATTTCGACGCAGCTTATTGCCGAGGGCTTGCCCGCGAGATGCGACGTCCTTTCCTTTGGGCCCAGCGATTATCAGCGTAGGCTCAATGGTGTCGATATATACGAGATGAGCTTTTCCGGATTTTGCGGGTTGTGGGCACGGCCTTTAGGCGGAACAAAGCTCTCCGTTGGAGACAAGATGCTCGGGCATTTTGGGGATTTGTGGCCCAAACCGAGCATTGTACGACGCTATCTCGATTTCTTCAGTGCCCACCAGTACAAGACAATCATCATGAATTCGAACGAGCGCGTCATGGACCGACCCTCCCTATGGAAAGCGGCTCATGAGTCTGGCGCGCATGTTGTCTTGACGTTGCGCGACAATTTACTTTTGGAGCGCTCCATAGGGGGATTAGATTACAGCGGACTCTATCGGAGGCTTATTAGAAAGCAGCTCTGCTGGGTCGATGAGTTGGTTGCGCCCTCGCAGTATATGATTGATTTGTATGCAGAATACCAGATGGCCAAGAAAGTGAGCCGCGTAATACCCAATGCGGTGAAGGATCCAGATGTTAAGGCGGTGCCCTTTTCGCAAAAGAAGGACGTGCTTTACGCAGGCTCTCTCTCTGAACAGAAGGGGTTACTTACCCTTATTGAGGCTGTGGATGGTTTTGTAGCTGATGAGAATTTAACACTTATTGGCAGAGGGCCTTTATCTGAGGCTATTTGCGGCGGCGGGAGAGTTTTTAAATTTGACTGGATGCCCAAGGATGAGCTTTATCGAGCTATGGCTAAAGCCAAGGTGCTCGTTCTGCCGTCTGAGTGGCCCGAAGCATTTGGGCGGGTTTTGGTGGAAGCTGTTCGGTGTGGAACCCTGGTCGTTGGCAGCAACGCGGGTGGGATTCCCGAAGTGCTCTCATTTGACGATCGCTATTTATTTCAAAGCGGAGATAGCGCGGCGCTCGTTGATCGCGTTAACCGGATTTTGTGTTTAAGCGAAGGGGAGTATGTACAAGAGCTTGATAAATTGCAGAAAAAAATGAAGATGTTTGACCTTGGGCATTACCTTGCCGCTTGGTCGAGTGTTGTTGAAGGAACAGTGGTATAAGAATGCTTAATTATTGCTCAAGTTGTTTTGGGCGAATGACGTCTTGTGGGAAGTTGTTTTGGGTTGTCTATTTCATCACGGTTGCTCTGCCGCTGCATGCTTCTAACAATTTCTTGACCTGGATAACCATTCGAAGCTCCTATACTTGGGTCCACCTTGTGTTGCTCGGCCTCTTTTTCGTTGCTTGCCTGAGACCCCTGGGCACTGGTAAGGTCAGCGCTGTTAACCTTCTTTGTCTTGCGTTTGTTGCCGTGCAGCTTCCCGCGGTGCTATTTGGATTCAAATATATTGATGATGGCTTGTTCTTTGATCTCGGGCGCTATCTCCTCGCAGTCCTGTTCTTGGTTTTAGCGAGAACGAAAAGGTTTGGCGAAGTTGACCTTAGGTTCTTCTTTTACATGTCCCTAATGGCTACGCTTATCAATTGTTGCATCAGCGTTGTCATGAATACAACTAAATGGAGCATCTGGGGTCTTCTGTACTTTAATTACGATAACCGTAATGGTGGTGGTTATATCAATCTGCTTTCATTCATGATTCCCTACGCGCTGCACTGCGTTTTAAATGGCGGGAAAAACGTTAAATGGAGCTTTTTCATTGCTTTATTGGTAACGGGCTTTATTACCATGCTATACGCCAAAAGCCGTGCAGCGATTATGCTTGCGGCCGCAGGATGCTGCGTCGTGCTTGTGTTAAATACCATAAATGTGAAAGGAAGGACTTACGGCTATAGATTTCTCACATCTGTGACAGTGTTTTTCTTCGGAGTCTATCTTGCGGGGGCATTCCTTGGAGGAGGCAGCGATCTCGCGGATCATATCCTGAGCGGAACAAACTCGTTCACTGACAATTCGGACACGCTTTTTACGAGAATCGTTACATCGAGCTATTACCTCGCGCGTATTATTGAAAACCCTCTTGGTTATGGTTTCGGTTCTACCATGGGGCTATTTAACGATGCTGGTGTTTGGGATTATGGCTCTATTGGTTACAACATTGATAACGCACCCGTAACCTTTGGTTACAAAACTGGCCTCGTTGGCCTTATCGTCTATCTGCTGGTGTCTTTGGCACCTTTCGTTTTGCTCTTTAAGTCGAAGACTGTTCCAAAGAACCAGAAGTTTACTATTTCCGCCTGTTATGCCTTGGTTCTTATTTCCACTTATTTGATGACCGCCCAGTGCATACACAATTACCCGGTGGTTGCTTTCTTTTGGACCTTTATTGGATTGATGTTTGCTGGAACTCCGTATTGCCTTGAGAGTCCTGGCGATCCGGCTGACTGGCCCAAAGGTGAACTTCGTGTTAGACGGTAGCCAACTTCCTCTTATTACGAATGCGACTAAACAGAGACGAGGGGATGCGAATATGAAAATCGCAGTTGCCGGCACCGGCTATGTCGGGCTATCCCTGGCGATTCTTTTGGCGCAGCACAACGAGGTGCGTGCGCTCGACATAGTGCCAGAGAAGGTCGAAAAGCTAGATAGCTTCGTCAGTCCCATCCAGGACGACGAGATCGAGCGTTTCCTAGCCGAGGCGAAGGCAGGGAAGCGTGAGCTGAACCTGAAGGTGACGCTTGACGCCGCCGAGGCGTATGCCGATGCGGACTATGCCATCATTGCCACGCCGACTAATTACGACAGCGACAAGAATTTCTTCGACACAAGTTCCGTCGAGGCCGCTATCGCTGCTGTGCGTGAGGTGAACCCCACGGCTTGGATCGTGATCAAGTCGACTATCCCTGTGGGCTACACGGCTTCCCTTCGTGAGTGCTTGGGAGACGACCGCATCATCTTCAGTCCGGAGTTCCTGCGCGAGAGCAAGGCTCTGCACGACAACCTGCACCCGAGCCGCATCGTGGTGGGCGCTCCGAAGGACGACGCCGAGGCGGTTGCAGCCGCAGAGAAGTTCGCGGAGCTGCTGGCTCAGGGTGCCGATCCCGCCGAGCTTACCCGCGCCAACGCTGACGGCACCACGGGTATCCCACGACTAGTGCTGGGCATCACCGAAGCCGAGGCCGTGAAGCTCTTCGCCAACACCTACCTTGCCCTGCGCGTGGCCTACTTCAACGAACTTGACACCTACTGCAAGGTACGCGGCTTGAACACCCGTGACGTAATCGACGGGGTGTGCCTGGAGCCCCGCATTGGCTCCCACTACAACAATCCCAGCTTCGGCTACGGCGGCTACTGCTTGCCGAAGGACACCAAGCAGCTGCTTGCCAACTACAAAGACGTGCCCCAGAACCTGATCGAGGCCATCGTGGAGGCAAACCGCACTCGTAAGGACTTCGTGGCCGACGATGTGCTTCAGATCGTGTGGTCCAAGATCTACGAGGGCAAGCAGAAGCCCGTGGTGGGTGTGTATCGTCTGACGATGAAGAGTGGCAGCGACAACTTCCGAGCGTCTTCCATCCAGGGCGTGATGAAGCGCGTGAAGGCCAAGGGCGTGCCAGTGGTTGTGTACGAGCCGACGCTGGATGACGCGGAGTTTTTCGGCAGCGAGGTTACGCATGACTTGGAGGCGTTCAAGGCCAAATGCGACGTGATAATCGCTAATCGTTGGAATGCTGATCTTGAGGACGTTGCCGAGAAAGTTTATACGCGAGACCTGTTCAAGAGGGACTAGCCCTCTTTATATTGTTTGCACGGCAATGGGGCTTGGCATTTTTCTGGGATAGGTGTTACTGATGACGGCTAAGGATGACCTAAAGAATGTGCTTAAGAGGTTTAAGCCCTTGTATAAGGCATGCCGTTATGTACGGCATCCTTCGGTATTGAAGAGACGCTTAGATTCTTGGGCCTACAGGTGGATGCTCTTATTGAAAGGCCCCTCCTCGCTTTCGGATGCCGGCGAGCCTTCCGGTGTCACGGTCTCTCTTACGAGCTATGGCAAGCGTCTCAATATCGTGCACCTTACCATTCTCTCCCTCATGAGGCAGAGCGTTAGGCCTGATCGAATTGTCCTTTGGCTTGATGTCGAGGAGGGTTCTGGTGCCGTGCCTGGCTCCCTTAGGAAACTCGAGGGATATGGCTTGGATATACGTTACGGGTGCGAAGACCTGAAAGGGCATAAGAAGTATTTCTGGGCCCTGAGGGAGTTCGCCGACTCGTGCGTGATAACAATCGATGACGACGTCATGTACCCTGCTGACACCGTCGAGAGCCTTGTTGCTGCCCATAAACACTTTCCGGATGCAGTTGTCGCTCGCCGCGTGAACAGGATGGTCTCAGCTGACGGCGAGCTCGTTCCCTACGCCGAGTGGGAGTTCGAGTGGCATGAGTGCGATGTGCCCCGAGACGACCTGTTGGCGACGGGGGTCGGCGGTGTCTTATATCCGCCCCGGTGCTTCGGTGACCAGGCATTTGACCTTGACCCCATAGAAAGCACGGGTCTCGGCAACGACGACCTGTGGCTTAAGGCGAACGAGATTATTGAGGGTCGGAAGGTCGCTTGGGCTCCGTGCGAGCGCATGCATCCTCACGAGATTGCTGCCGAACAAGATGACGGTCTGAGCGTTCTTAATGTGCAGGGCGGGGGGAACGATGCCTCTATAAAAGCCATAGAGAGGGCTCTTGGCGTTAGTTTCGCGAGCTGCGTTGAATGACGAATAGATTGGGATATTGATGGGTTCGGGCAAGCAGGGAATGAGCATGAGGACGGCCGCCCTCTTTCAGTTCGGTTCAAAATATATGAGCATGGCCGCTCAAATTGTAATCACCATGGTTCTCGCGCGCCTCATTGCGCCTGAGGACTTTGGCCTTGTCGCCATAGTCACCGTATTTACTGGGCTGTTTTCCTTTCTCTCCGATATGGGCGTCGGCGTCGCTATCGTGCAGTATCGGGATTTGACCGAGGAGGACTATGGGGCGCTGTTCGGTTTCTCTACGCTGCTTGCTCTTGGGCTTACGGCTGCCTTCTGCGCGGTGTCGCCTCTCATTGCTGCTTTCTATGGCGACTCTAGGCTCATTGCGCTGTGCTGCGCAGCGTCGCCGCAGCTGTTCTTCGCCACGCTTAACATGGTTCCATCCGGCCTCATGCTCAAGGAGCGCCGCTTTGACGCTATCGGTATCCGGCTCGTGTGCGCGACGGTTGTTTCGGGTGCTGTCGCGATTGGGTTGGCCTGCGCCGGTGCCGGCTGCTATGCCCTGGTCGTGCAGTCGGCATTGTCTGCTTTCATCGTTCTTGTTTGGAACCTCGGCACGAGGGGCGTGAGCCGTGTCAGCCTGCGCTTCAAAGCCCCGCTCAAGAGAATCTTCTCGTACAGCGCCTATCAGTTCGGCTTCAGCCTCATTAACTACTTCTCGCGCAACCTGGACAACATGCTCATTGGGCGCTTCATGGGCTCTGTTCAGCTTGGCTATTATGACAAGGCCTATAAGCTCACGGGATACCCACTTTCCGCGTTCTCTAGCGTGATCGGGTCCATCATCCAGCCTTACATGGCAGAGCACCAGGACGAGCCGGATGCCATTTTCAACTGCTTTATGAAGATAGAGAAGTTGCTCTCACTTGTGGGGGCTGCGGTGGCCGCGGTGTTCCTGTGCGCGTCTTCCGAGATTATCCAGGCGTTCTATGGTCCCGATTGGGAGAGCGCCATCCCTGTGTTCGCCGTTCTTGGCGTGTCGGTGTACTTCCAGATGATCGGCAACCCCTCGGGGGCTTTCTTTTTGAGCCTTGGTAGGACTGATTATATGTTCCGAGTAGGGCTTATCAACACGTGTATCACTATCGCAGGTCTCTGCGTTGGCCTCGCCGGCGGATCGATTTTGACCGTTTCTTACGGAATTGCGGCGGCGTACTGCCTGCATATGTTCTCCATCGCCTATTTTTTGGTTCACAAAGGGTTTGGGCAGGGATACGGGTGCCTAAAGGCCTTTCTTCCTGAGTTGTGCTGCAGCATAACTGCAGCGTTAATTTGCGGACTCGTCTTTTCTTTCGTGGAGCTATCTCTGATTGCGTCCTTGGTTGCGAAGATTGCCTTGGTCGGTCTCTTGCTGCTTGCGGGCTATAAAGCCACCGGGCAGCTTTGTCACTTCAAGGCGCTCGCAAAGCGATAATTGGTAGCCGCGTTTCTGAAAGGTATTTGCTATGAGTAAGGTGATGAGCAGACTTTTGAACAGCTTGTATTGCAGGTGCCTTGCTGCGCATGAGGAAAGTCTCAATGATCTGCTCGCAAGGAATGGCAGCGAGGGACGCGTCGCGGCGGGGGTTGACCTGCGATTTCCTGAGAATGTCCACATAGGTGCGCGTTCCTATATTAACGGTGGGATGGTCGCCGCATCCAAGAACGCGAAAATCGTGATAGGAGAGGACTGCATGCTTTCCTACGGGATCCACCTGCGTACCGATATGCATCGACATAACCTTGCGAATGCTCCTATGAATCAGCAGGGGCACGACGAAGCCGACATCGTGATTGGAGACGACGTGTGGATCGGCTATGGCGCTCAGATTATGTCCGGCGTGACCGTTGGCTCTCATTCAATTGTCGGCGCCGGCGCGGTAGTCACTCATGACGTACCTCAATTTGCAGTTGTGGGGGGGGGTGCCCGCTCGTTTGCTGAAGTGGCGTAGAGAGCCTGCGGACTAACCGACTGTCACCGCAAGATATGGAAGGTGAAAAGAATTGAATCTCATAGAAAAAATTGGCTATGCGCTTGCGGTTCCTCGCTCGCTTCTGATTAACATGTGTGTTTTTGGCTTCAGGGGGGGGGTACGCATCCCCGTCTTATTCGACAACCATGTGCGCGTGAGGGGTTTGAGCAGGGGGTCAATTCGTGTTTCAGATCCCTCGACTTTTGGGGTGCGCATCGGCTTTGGGGGTAGCTTGGGGATTTCCCGCACCCGGTCGCTTGTCAGTGTTTGCGACGGCGGCATTGCCGTTTTCAAGGGGCAAGCGTTGTTTGGCGAGGGCACAGTGATTCGTCTCGATGGCGGGTCTTTGGAGTTTGGTCGCGGCTTCTCGAGCAACAAAAATTGCGGTTTCTATTGCTGCCGCAAAATCGCGTTTGGTGATGACTGCCTTCTCGGCTGGAATGTGACCTTCAGGAACTCTGATGGCCATGCGATTTTCGGATCTGATGGTCAAATGAGTAACGCGCCCTCTGATGTGCGCGTCGGTAACCATGTTTGGATCGCGGCGAATGTTGATGTGTTCAAGGGCGCCCATGTTCCCGATGGGTGTGTTGTTGTGTCCCATTCCCTGGTAACCAGGGATTTCGACGAGACGAATTCGTTAATCGGTGGGATTCCGGCTAAGGTAATTCGAAGGGGCATTTCCTGGGACCACTAATATGCTCCACGAACACCTGTTCTGTGAGAGCTGGGCATGCATTTCCTACCGGTTGGGTAAGTTGGTCCATAGAATGGGAATATGGCCCTCTTGTTGTCTGAGTGGCAGCGCCTGGCGGCACCGCCTATCTAGTGAGAACGGCACCGCGATTCCGGCGAGGACGGTACCGTGCCAACCCTGTCTGCGAAGGGACCGAAGGGGCCCACAGCAGAATGGGGCACGTTGATGTCCAAGAGGAAAGGGCGCTGGCGATGCTCGCGAGGGGCTGGCGCGGCCAGGCCGACGCGGCGAGGTACCGTCAAGAATCTTTCGCAAATTTAGGCTGGCCCCATTTATCCATCGGCATGACTTCGGGTTGCCGTCGGCTAGGCCTCCACCTCCTCGAGAAGCGATACATCCAGATAGCGCCTCTTGCCCCACTCGCACTCGGCAATGTACTTGAGCCTTGCGGCCACCAGCATGAGGGCCGAATGGCCGTCGGGGAACGTGCCCACCGCCCGGGTCCTTCGCCTGATCTCGCGGTTCAGCCGCTCGATGGCGTTGTTGGTGCGCATCCGCGTCCAGTGCCGCAGCGGGAAACGGGTGTATGTCAACGTCTCGAGGAAGCCCTCGCGAACGACCTTCGCCGCCTCCTTGAGCCTCATCTCCTCGAGTTTCGACGTGACCTCCTCCGCCTTGGCCGCCGAGGCCTCCGGCGATTCCTGGGCGTGGATGGCCTTGAGCATCTTGGCGGCGAGCGCGCGCTTCTGCTTGGGCACCTTGGAGAGCACGTTGCGGTAGAAGTGCACGGTGCACCTCTGGAATTTGGCCTGGTGGAACACCTCCTCGAGCGCGCCCACCATGCCCTGGCACTTGTCGCCTGTGACCATGCGGACGCCGGCGAGCCCGCGGCCCTTGAGCCACAGCAGGAACTCCTTCCAGGAGTCCTTCGACTCGGTGAAGCCCTCGGCGCAGCCGATGATCTCGCGGTTCCCGTCGGCGTTCACGCCGATGGCGACCATGACGCCGACGTTCTCGTAGGAGCCGCCCCAGCTGCGCTTGAGGTAGATGCCGTCGACGAAGACGTAGGGGTACTCGCCGGAAAGCGGCCTGCCGCGCCATTCCTCAACGCTGGCGTACGCCTTCTCGTTGAGGTTCGACACGGTGCCCGCGGACACGGACGAGCCCCAGAGAATCTCGCTGACGTCCTCGATGCGCCTAGTGGAGACGCCCGTCAGGTACATCTCGATGATGGCCTCCTCGACGCTGGTCTCGCGCCGGCGGTAGCGCTCGATGACGGCCGTCTGGAACGTGGCGCCCCGCAGCTTCGGGACGTCCAGCACGACCTCGCCGGACGTGGTGACGAGCCTCCTCTTGTAGTGGCTGCTCCGGTACGCCTCGCGCCCGGCGGTGCGCCCGTGCCTCTCGGCGCCCACCATCTCGCTCGCCTCCTCCTCGAGCAGCGCGTTGATGGTGTCTTGCACGGTTTTCCTGACGAGTTCCCTCAAATCGCCCTTCAAGGACTCCTCGTCGACTGATACGATTGCATTGGACATGGCTCCGTGCCCCCTTCGGTTGTTGTTTGGTTCTTGGTCGATTCAAATGATACCGATGGCATGGGGCCATGTTCGTTTCTATCTGGATGTATTCAGCTGTCAATTTGCGAAAGAATTTTTACGTTACCGACCGAGATGCCTTCTTACCTGGTGGGGGAGGCATACGAGCGCATCATCGCCGGCTCGCTGCCGGGTATCCGCGCCCTGCCCGAGGACCTGCGCGCCTGTCCGACATCTCGGAAAAACGGCGAAGACCTGGCTCTCGTTGCTCGAGAGCTCCTATATGGTCAAGGTCG
>CAVEUW010000039.1:0-9520 GCA_963619015.1 Senegalimassilia sp.
CAGCTCACTTCAATTATTAAGAAATCACGCAAGAAGTCTGAGTGAAAGCAAGTGCCACCCATCAATCACGCAAGAAGTCTGAGTGAAAGCGAGTACCGCCTACCAATCGCGCGTAAGCGACATAGCATCCATGAAGGGCCTGCTTGAAACGGTTGCGCTTGTATCTCTTTATCGATAGTGATCTGTAAGTAGGTCAAAAATTGTCGTGTCAAGCGCATCTGCAAGTTTCATCAGCATTGAGATTCGAATATCAGCCTCTCCGCTTTCAATTCGATTCAACTGTGGACGGCTAACAGGGACCATTGCTGCAAAGGTTGCCTTTGTGATCTTTTCCCTTTTGCGCAACAGTTCGACATTCCTGCCAATAATTTGCGCAGGAAGGGGCCCGTCTGTGCGGGTGTCGGTTAGCGGGTTGCTGTGCATTCTATGTGCTGCGTTACGGCTCATGCCGAAGAAGATAATGCGAACCGCGATACACAACGTAACCTGGCGGTTACGTTTACTCAAAGAATCGGAGCAATAACGTAACCTAGCGGTTACATGCTAAATAACATTCTTCAGGCGTTTATATGCGACAAAAATTACCAAAGTATCAGGCATTTTGTTCGCATGCAGTCTCTTGTCGCCTGAAAACAGCCTGAAAAGCCCGTGAACGGTTTATACCGACCGAGTGGCAGTTTTATGGTTGTTTCTCATCGATGCTAGAATATTTGTTGTTCAGTTATGCACTGCGCCTTGTAGTTTGCATTGCGCTCGCATATGAACAGAAATGACGAAAGCCCAAAGTTGTAAGAAGCGCCCACCGCGCTTCTTTGTTTAAACAGCAGGCTCAGCCGTTCACAAGGAGATTACATGGCTTCGAGGTACAACCGTCGTACTCAATCGGATGCGACGTACGGAACTCAGCAAACCACAACTGCGTCGGGTTTTACTCCGGCATACATGCCCGGCTCACAAGGTCAGGGCGCCAACAATGCATTTCGTAATCAAACTGGCGCAGGTAAGTATTCCCGTCATAGCGGAAATTATTCCGGTCGCAAGCAGGGTTCAGGCAAGGGTAAGAAAATAGCCCTTGGCGTATTGAGCGCCGTGTTGGTTGTTGCGATTGGCTGCGGTGCGGCGTTTGCCGTGTGGTACAACAATGTTTCAAAGGAACTAAATCAGGGCAACTACACTGATGAACAGCTTGCTGCAATTAACGAGCAGCTGACTCAAACTTCTTACACCGAACCATTCTATGTGCTACTTATTGGTTCAGACAAACGCAACGATGAAGTAGGCCAAGCTGACTCTGAAGGCGCACGTTCGGATACCAATATTGTTGTACGCATTGATCCTGTAAACAACCAGGCCACACTCGTGTCTATTCCGCGTGATACCATGATTGAAATCGACGGCTATGGCACTAATAAGTTCAATGCGGCATATAACTATAATGGCGCAGCTGGCACAATTCGCGAAGCTTCCCAGTTGACAGGCGTGAACATTTCCCATTATGTCGAAGTTGGTTTCGATGACCTTATCGGCTTGGTTGATGCAGTTGGTGGCGTTGATGTGTATGTTGACGAACTAGTTGACGACCCTGACGCTGACGGCACAACAGATAACCCTGATTGGGAACATGTTGTTATTCAGCCGGGTCTACAGCATCTTTCAGGTAATGCTGCTCTTACGTTTGCTCGTAGTCGCGCTTATGTAGATGGCGACTTTACGCGTACGGCCAACCAGCGCAAACTAATTGAAGCGCTTGTAAATAAGGTAATGAACCTTTCGGTGACAGAGATGCCAGGCGTTATTCAGGCGGCCGCAAAGTGCGTTACCACCGACATGAAAATCAACGACATTTTGTCTCTTGCTCAGCAGATGAAAAACAACGGTGATTTGACCATGTACTCAGCAATGTTGCCCTCTATTACGGGCGACGTCGATGGTATTTCGTATGTCTTCTGCGACGAAGAAGCTACGGCAAAGATGATGAAAATCGTCGATGAAGGTGGCGACCCGAGCGGTATTACTGGTACAACCAGTAAACTTGCTGCACAGTATTCTGGTGGCGCAATAGGTGGCTCAGACTCCGCAAATGCCTCAACGAACTCGAGCAGTTCTTCTGATAGTTCAACCGGTACATATGCTGGTAACGACCTTACACGGAATGGTGGTTCAGGAACAGGCACTTCCAGTAGCTATGGAAATGGTTACGGATACAGTTACAGTACGAATGGAAATACTGGAACTTATTCGTACGGTGATTCAACAGGAACCTATTCATATAGTGGAACCACCGATGGAAGTAGCGGAACATACTCCTATAGCGACACCAGCGGCAACACGTCTACGTACTCGTATGGAGGCGGCACTAGTTCGTATGGCACTTCAACGGGCGGTACAGGCTACGGCTATTAAAGCGCAGTCGAGCATCATATAGCACGTGGCGCGTTTTGCTCTTAGTTTGAGTGCTTGCCTGGTGTTCAGCTTAGATTCTAGAAACGAAAAGAAACCCCCTCATGTGAGGGGGTTTCTTGTTTCAGTATCTATTTTGTAGCCTCAGTAAAAGGGAAGCTTATTTGGAAGCGTAACCGTCAGGGTTATTTGACTGCCAGCGCCAGCTGTCGGCACACATGCGATCAAGGTCGTATTCGGCCTTCCAGCCAAGTTCTTCGTCGGCCTTTACGCAGGCTGCGTAGTTTTCAGCGATATCGCCTGCACGACGAGGCTTGATCTCGTAGGGAATTTCATGCCCGCAAGCTTTCTCAAACGCATGCACAACGTCAAGCACACTCGAGCCCTTACCAGTACCCAAGTTGAAAATACCTACGCCGCGGCGACTGCCGTCGCTTGCTGGTTCGCCAGCAATAGAACCAATGCCAATTGCCTTGCCGGTGCCAACTTTGCCGCCCATCCAATCAAGGGCTGCAACGTGGCCGCGAGCTAGGTCAACTACATGAATGTAGTCGCGTACGCCTGTGCCGTCGGGGGTGTCGTAGTCGTCGCCAAACACGCCGACGCAGGCCAACTTACCAACAGCAACCTGAGCAACATAGGGAAGCAGATTATTCGGGATACCCTTCGGGTCTTCGCCAATCATGCCACTTTCGTGTGCGCCGATGGGGTTGAAGTAACGCAGTAGCACAACATTCCACTCGTTGTCGCCAATATAAAGGTCACTTAATACCTGCTCAAGCATGCTCTTTGTCCAGCCGTATGGGTTGGTGGCATCGTGCTTGGGGCACTCTTCGGTAATCGGAATGAACTCGGGTTCGCCATATACCGTAGCCGAGCTAGAGAACACAATGTTCTTTACGCCATGTTCGCGCGCAACACGGCACAGCACCAGCGTGCCTGCAATGTTGTTCCAGTAGTACTCGAGCGGCTTTTGCACGCTTTCGCCAACAGCCTTAAAGCCGGCGAAGTGGATGATGGCGTCAACATCATTTTCGTCGAAAATTTTATTGAGTGCTGCTTCATCCAGAATGTTCGCCTCATAGAAGCGTAGTTGTGTATCGTCTGCGGAAATGCCGCAAATCTTACGGATGCGATCAACCGCAACTTCGCTTGAATTGCTTAGGTCGTCAACAATGACAACATGATAACCGCGCGTGAGCAACTCAACACAGGTATGGCTGCCGATAAAGCCGGCGCCACCAGTAACAAGGATGGTTAGATCCGTGCGGTCTTTAGCAAGCCCTTTGTTTGCCATGAAAGTTCCTTCCAGAAATTCGCTTTGTGAGCCGAGCCCCATAGGCGCGTGAGTGCATGTGCACGTAGGCGCGCGGGCGCGACACATTTCCATAGTACCAGTCTGTGTTGCTGTTCGGCTAATCATTGCGAAAGCAACACGTCGTGGTGCTGAGATGAGGGCTGCGTTGAGAGAGCCGTGCGTTGCAACGTGTGAACTTACCGCTCACCGCCAGAGAAAAATTTTTTAAGATTATCCTTGACAGAGGATAAAGCATCACATATTCTATTCCCAGTCAGAGATAACGTCCCTCAGTTATTTCTCCTCGTTTCACTCGTCCGAGCTAAGGCCGCTTCCCCCGCGGCCTTTTCTCGTATCAAGGGGAGAAGTTATCTAATGCGCTTGTCTTTCCCCTCGACTTTGCGCACTGAGGGCATGCTCTGCGGGAAAAGGGAGGGACCGGGCCCGTGCGAAAGCGCGGGTCTTCCTCTTTATGCTGAATGTTTTACTGGGTATGTCGAATTACCTGCTGGTCGCGGCTGGATATTGGAAGCCGGATGCGGCTGACTGCCGGATACAGCTGGATATTGGCCGCGGCGAGATGCTGGATGCCGGATACAGCTGACTGTCGGAAGCGGCTGCCTGCTGGTCGCAGCTGAATGTCGGATACAGCTGACTGATGGAAGCGGCTGCCTGCTGGTCGCGGCCACCTATTGATAGTGGCTGCACGTCGGATGCTACCGCTCCCCGGCTTTCGGGAGCTTCTTTAGTAGTGCCCACGCAATTTGCTTTTTGTCGCTGGTGGCAAGCATCGCTTCAAAGTTGTCGAAGGCAACGCAAGTTCGTCCGAACGTGCGGCTTGCTTCGTCACAGGCCAGTTCCAAGCGATATGCTTTGCTTGTAAGTGCAGCGGCTTTGCTGTCGGTGACTACTAGACACTTTGGATCTAAGCCCTCAATCAGCATGAATAGCGCGTTTTCGTCAAGGGTGCTTATGTCGGCAAATGTGCAGGCGTCTTTGCCGTACCCAAGTGCAACGGCAGAGCTTTCAAGGGCGGTTCGTGCTGCATCGCCTAATGTGTCAAAGCTTGCTACAACTAAAGCCCCTGAGCGTGCACCTTTTAGAAATTGTCCAAACAATTCCCATGTTTCATCTAGTGTGACCTCGTATTTGTTACCAGTCATAGATTTTTTCACACTCGCTCTTGCCCTCGGCGGCTCACAGTCGTATAACCCATAATAGCAAGAACGCTTAAGAAAGGAAGCGCACCATGTGCACCAATGGAATTAACACCGGTCAGTTCGAAATGATGATTGAGCAAATCGACGATCATTTGAAGCTAGAGCGTCGTTGGGCTCACACGCTTGGCCACAAGGCAGGCGACGCCGGCTACGAAACAGTATCTGAAAAGCTGCATGCTGCTCAGGCGCTTATCGATGATGTGCGCGCCCTGCTTGATGAGGCAAAAGACGCTCTTGAAGACGACGCAGAAGCCGCCGGCGGCGTAACTGTTTCGCTAGTGTAGGCCATGAGCAACGACCTGATGCGGTTCTCGGTAGCAATGCCCGAGGACCTTTTGGCAAGTTTTGACTGTTTAGTGGCGCGCCGCGGTTTGGCGAAAAATCGCAGCGAAGTGGTGCGTGATCTGGTGCGCGATGCCCTTGTGGAAGACGAATGCGCGATGCCGGGTTCATATGTTGCGGGCACGCTCACTATCGTGTTTGACCACCATGCAAACGATCTGCAAGACAAGCTGCATACTATTCAGCACGAATATTTCGGCAACATTGTTTCTACGATGCATGTGCATCTTGATGAGCACATGTGTCTTGAAGTTATTGTGCTGCGCGGTGAAGCAGGTCTGGTGCAAGACATTGCCAACCTGATACTCGGAACAAAAGGCGTGCAGAATGGCAAGTTGGTGCTGACTACAGCACACAAGAGCCATTCGCATGACCATGAGGAATAGGTGACTTTCATGGACGAAACCGTAATGCTTGGCCACGGAAGTGGCGGCACCATGATGAAACGCATCATTGATGAGGTGTTTTTTGCTGCATACGCAGGCGAAGAACTACTGCGCGGAGACGACGCGGCGGTGCTGCCTGCGCCAGCCCCTGGCGAGCGTTTGGCCTTTTCGACTGATAGCTTCGTGGTAACACCGCACTTTTTCCCTGGCGGCGATATTGGCCGTTTGGCAGTGTGCGGTACGGTAAATGATGTGGCAACGTCTGGTGCCACACCTCGCTACTTAAGCTGCGGTTTTGTGCTTGAGGAAGGCTTTCCGGTAAGCGACTTAAAGCGTATTTGCCAAAGCATGGCCGAGGTGGCGAAGGAAGCCGGAGTGCACCTGGTTACGGGCGATACAAAGGTGGTCAACCGTGGCCATGGCGACGGCGTCTACATTAACACGGCGGGCGTAGGTACACTGCCCGAAGGTGTGAACCTGGGCGGCGCACAGTGTAAGCCTGGCGACAAAGTGCTGGTCAGCGGCACGCTTGGCGATCACGGCATCACCATCATGAGCTGCCGCGAATCGCTGTCTTTTAAGGCTGATTTGCAAAGTGACGCAGCTCCGCTGAATCATTTAATCGCCGAAGTACTGGCTGCAGCGCCTGGCACGCGCTGCTTCCGCGATCCTACGCGCGGAGGCTTGGCTTCTACACTCAACGAGCTTGCGTCGCAGTCTGGTACCGATATCACAGTCGAAGAAGACGCAGTGCCGGTAAAGCCCGCCGTGCAAGGCGCCTGCGACATGCTTGGCTACGATGTGCTGCAGGTTGCAAACGAGGGCAAGATGGTGTGCGTTGTGGCTCCTGAAGATGCCGATGCTGCGCTTGCGGCCATGCGCGCAAATAAATATGGTGCCGACGCTGCAATTATTGGCGAAGTGTCCGAGGCGCAACCCGAACGCGGCTCGAAGGTTTTCCTGCGAACGGCTTTCGGCGGCACGCGCATCCTCGACATGCTGGTTGGAGAACAGCTCCCGCGCATCTGCTAAATCTAGAAGGCGTGTGCCTAACTTCAAAACCCGAAAGTTTACCAAGGCTACCTGGCTTTTTCGTGTAACTTAGTGCCGCTTACCGCAACTCGTCCCGATATTTCGTTGATTGGTCTTGCAATACCGGCAAGTAGTGGTATTGTGCGGGCATTGTTTCATTTGGGGTATAACTTGGTCGTACTTTTGATACCAGGTTTAAGACGAGAAGGAGTTAATCATGGCTCATCCGGTTATAGAAACTGACGAATGCATCGGCTGCGGCATTTGCGTTGACGCATGCCCGCAGGAAGTCCTGGAAGTCAACGGTGGCGCTGCTGAGGTTGTCAACGAAGACAGCTGCATCGGCTGCGGTGACTGCGTGGAAGAGTGCCCGATGGGTGCAATCCCCGAGGTTGTCGAAGACTAGTTCTTCCAAAGCTTCTTAATACGTTTACTTGCGAAGGCCCTGCTCGTATGAGTGGGGCCTTCGTTGTGTTTGGGGCGCTGTGCTTCAAGGTTTCGCGTCATTTGCGATTCGCCTGCGAACATGTATTGCATGCGAGCGTCGTCTTCGTCATATATCGTCGTCTTCGTCATATATAGGTAGTGCACTCCGTCGCATTTCCTGCACTTCTGCGTTGACAAAACGTAACTTTAAATTTCGCAAATAACTTGACAGATGCCGACTTAGATTTTATATTGGGTAGCGTTGGAACAAGGTTGAGCCACTAAATCGCGGCCCAACCGCATCCAGAAGGTATTAATACTCTTAGTGAGAGGAAGCAATAAAATGGGTAAGATCTTAGGCATCGACTTGGGCACCACGAACTCCGCCATGGCTGTCATGGAAGGTTCCGAGCCCGAAATCTTGGTTAACGCCGAGGGCGACCGCACTACTCCGTCGGTCGAAGGTTTCCGCAAAGACGGCGAGCGCGTCGTTGGTAAGGCCGCTAAGAACCAGGCTGTTACCAATCCGGAGAACACCGTTTCTTCCGTGAAGCGCTTCATTGGCCGCGCTTTCAGCGAAACTTCTGACGAGCAGGGCAAGGTCAGCTACAAGGTGAAGGCTGGCAAAGACGGCCGTACCGTTGTTGACATTGACGGCAAGGACTACACGCCCGAGGAAATTTCGGCCATGGTTCTGCAGAAGATGAAGAACGACGCTGAAAAGCAGGTTGGTTCTCCTATCACTCAGGCTGTCATCACTGTTCCGGCTTACTTCAACGACGCTCAGCGTCAGGCTACTAAGGACGCTGGCAAAATTGCTGGTCTTGAGGTTCTTCGTATCATCAACGAGCCGACGGCTGCTGCTTTGGCTTACGGCCTTGATAAGACGAACAAGGACGAGAAGATCCTCGTATTCGACTTGGGCGGCGGCACCTTCGACGTGTCTATCCTTGAGCTTGGCGATGGCGTGTTTGAGGTTGCAGCTACCGCAGGTGACAACCACCTCGGCGGCGACGACTGGGACCACCGCGTAATCGACTGGCTGGCCGACAAGTTCGCTAAAGACAACGGTGGCATCGACCTGCGCAACGATAAGATGGCTCTGCAGCGCCTGAAGGAAGCTGCTGAAAAGGCAAAGATGGAACTTTCTTCCACCACTCAGGCCAACATCAACCTGCCGTTTATCACGGCTGACGCATCTGGCCCGAAGCATCTTGACTACACGCTGACGCGCACCGAGTTTGAGTCCATCACCAAAGACTTGCTCGATCGCTGCCGCAAGCCTGTTGAGCAGGCACTGCGCGATGCTGGCATGTCTCAGGGCGAAATCGACGAGGTTATCCTGGTCGGCGGCTCCACTCGTATGCCCGCAGTTCAGGAACTCGTTGAGCGCATGACCGGCAAGAAGCCGAACATGTCTGTAAACCCCGACGAGGTTGTTGCTATGGGCGCAGCTGTTCAGGGCGGCGTGCTTGCTGGCGACGTTGAGGGCATCCTGCTGCTTGACGTGACTCCGCTTTCCCTGGGTGTTGAAACCATGGGCGGCGTCATGACCAAGATGATCGACCGCAACACGACCATCCCGACCCGCAAGACCGAGGTGTACTCCACGGCCGCCGACAACCAGACGTCCGTTGAGATTCACGTCCTGCAGGGCGAGCGCCAGATGGCTCAGGACAACAAGACGCTTGGCAAGTTCCAGCTTTCCGGTATTCCGGCTGCTCGTCGTGGCGTGCCGCAGATCGAGGTCACCTTCGACATCGACGCGAATGGCATCGTAAACGTGTCCGCTAAGGATCTGGGCACGGGTAAGCAGCAGCAGATCACCATCAGCGGCTCTACTGCTCTGAATGACGACGAAGTCGACCGCATGGTTAAGGACGCCGAGGCTCATGCCGAGGAAGACAAGAAGCGCAAGGAAGAAGTTGAGACCCGCAACAACTGCGACGCTTTGGTTAACGCTACTGAGCAGACTTTGACCGAGCTGGGTGACAAGGTTCCTGCCGACTCTAAGTCCGCTGCTGAGGAAGCTATCAACGAGGCCAAGACTGCTCTGTCTGGCACCGACATCGAGGCTATCAAGGCTGCAACCGAGAAGCTGCAGCAGGCTGGTTACAAGCTGGCCGAAATTGCCTACAGCCAGAATGCTCCTGAGGGTGCAGCTGGTGCAGATGCTGCAGGCGCTCAGTCCGACGACGGTCCGATCGAAGCTGACTACGAAGTAGTCGACGACGACAAAGAAGGGAAGTAATCATCATGGCTGAGCAGAGCACGCCCGAGGCCGAGCGCGCAACGCAGGCCAATGAGGGCACCGATGTGGCCGAGGAAGTCGTTGCTGAAGTGATTGACGATGCCGAGGCTGCCGCAGCTGACGCTGAAGCTGCTGATGCTGACGCCGCCGACGCCGCAGTCGACGC
>CAVEUW010000039.1:9659-16952 GCA_963619015.1 Senegalimassilia sp.
GCCGAGCAGCGTGAAGCCGAAAAGGCCCGCGCAGGAGAAAAGCTTGTCGAAAGCCTTATCCCGGTCATCGACGACTTCGAGCGCACTATCGACTACGCTGAGCAAAATGGCGAAGCTGGCCTGATGGATGGCGTGAAGGCCGTGCACAGCAAGTTCGTTGGCGTGCTGACCAGCGGTGGTGTTGCTGTTATCAATCCGGCCGGCGAAGCTTTTGACGCGTTGGAGTGCCAGGCAGTTGCCACGGTTGATGATGCGAGTGTTCCCGATGAAACGGTGAGCCAGGTGTATCAGAAGGGCTACAAGATGGGTACCAAGGTGCTCAGGCCCGCAATGGTCACGGTCACCACGGGAGGCCCAAAAAGGCCCAAGCCCGAACCTGAAGAGGAATAAACAGAGCAAGGGCGGGCGGTAGTCCGCCCTTGTTGTTAGTAAGTATTGAAAGGCGGTGGATAGCATGCCGGCTACTCCGGACTACTATAAGACGCTGGGCGTTCCGCGCACGGCGTCCGCCGAGGAAATTAAAAAAGCATTTCGCAAGCTAGCACGCACCAATCACCCTGATGCTGGCGGCGATGAAGAGAAGTTCAAGGAAATTAACGAAGCCTACGAAGTTCTCTCTGACGAAAAGAAACGCAAGCTGTATGACCAGTACGGCACGGCGAATGAAAACCAAATTCCTCATGGTTGGGGAGGCGGTGAAGGTTTCGGCGGCGGCGCAGGTTTTGGTAGCTGGGCTGAAATTCTTGAAAGCATCCGTAACGGCGAAGGCGCGTTTGGTTCCGACTGGAACTTCAACGGCGGCTTTGGCGGCCGCGGGCCTCGTCCGCGTCGCGGCCAGGATATGAATGTCACGCTCGACATCACCTTCGACGAAGCGTTCGAAGGCACGAACAAGCGCGTGACCGTGCGTATTCCGGGCAAATCTGAGCCGGAGTCGTTTGACGTGAAGGTGCCTGCTGGTGCGGTTGATGGCGGACGCGTTCGCTTCCGTGGTAAGGGCGCACCGGGTGAGGCTGGTGGTGAAGCTGGCGATATGCTTATCACCACACGTATTAAGCCGCATGAGTACTATTCGCGCAAAGGCGCCGATGTGCTTATTGATGTGCCGGTTAACCTGGCCGAAGCTGCGCTTGGTGCAAGCGTGGTTGTTCCTGCGCCCGATGGCACGAAGGTGCGCGTGAAAGTACCTGCTGGCACGCAGGATCAAACGGTTCTGTCTGTGCGCGGTAAGGGTGCTCCTCGCGTAAAAGGCGAAGGCACGGGCGACCTGAAAATCACTGTGAAGGTTCAAATTCCTAAGGAAATGAACGACGCACAGAAGCAGGCAATGGAGGCCTTCCTTGAGGCTTCGCCTGATAATGTAAGGAGCTGGTAGCAATGGCAGACTGGACCGATCGCAACCGTCCGCTCTATATGATTGGCGTTGCGGCTGAACTCGCGGGCGTGCATCCGCAAACTCTGCGCGCTTACGAGCAAAAAGGCCTGGTCACGCCTCAGCGCACCAGTGGCAATACGCGCATGTATTCGCAGGCCGATATCGAACGCCTGAATCTTATCAATGAATTGACGGGTGAAGGCATCAATTTGGCCGGCGTCATTCGCATCCTTGATTTGCAGGGTCGTCTTGACGAACGCGATCAGGAACTCGACGACCTACACAAACGTGTTCGCCGCCTTGCCGATCGCGTGCACGAATTGGAAACGCGCGAAAGCGTTAATTCCCTTGTGCAGTCGCCTAACGCCATTGTTGTGCGACGTCAGCACCCGCTTTTGTAAGCGAATTTGTAAGCGAATTTTGTAAACGAAGCAACAGTTATACCTATTACTAAAACTACTACAACCTCGATTGAAGGAGGTTCTTTATGAGATTAGACAAACTTGCCGTCACTGCTCAGGAAGCCTTCCAGGCATCCATGGGGGTCGCCGGCGACGCTCAATCGAGCACTATTCAACCTATTCATCTGCTAAAAGCCATGCTTGATGCGTCCGAGAACAACCTTTCGGCCATCATCAAGCGCATCGGCGCCGACCCTGCGCAGCTTACGCGCAATGTTGACGACGAAATCGCGAAAATGCCGAAAGCTTCTGGTTCTGGTATGCCTATGGCTATGCCCAGCTCAGACCTGATGAAGGTTATCGACAACGCAGTGAAAATTGCCGAGCGCATGGGCGATAGCTACGCGACTACCGAGCATCTGCTTGTGGCGCTTGCGCAAGACAAGGGTGACGCTGGCCGCCTGCTTAACGGCTTGGGTATCACCAGTAAAACGGTCGAGGAAGCCTACGAGGCACTGCGCGGTTCCACTCGTGTGACCGACCAGCAAAGCAAGCCCGAACTTGACGCTCTGAATCAGTACGGTCAAAACCTCACGCAGAAGGCGCGCGAAGGCAAGCTTGACCCGGTCATTGGGCGCTCCGAGGAAATCCGCCGCACTATCCAGGTGCTTTCTCGTCGTACGAAAAACAACCCCGTACTTATCGGCGAACCTGGTGTTGGTAAAACAGCTATTGTCGAAGGCCTTGCACAGCGTATTGTTGCAGGTGACGTGCCTTCTGGCCTAAAAGACCACGACGTTATTGCGCTTGACTTAGGTGCGATGGTTGCAGGCGCAAAGTACCGTGGTGAATTCGAAGACCGCTTAAAGGCAGTGCTGCGTGAAGTTAAGGAAAGCGATGGCCAGATTATCCTGTTCATCGACGAGCTACATACCATTGTTGGCGCAGGCTCAACTGGTGATAGCTCAATGGACGCTGGCAATATGCTCAAGCCGGCTCTTGCTCGTGGCGAATTGCATGCCATTGGTGCAACCACGCTTGACGAGTATCGTAAGTACATCGAAAAAGATGCTGCGCTCGAGCGCCGCTTCCAAACGGTGCTGGTCAGCGAGCCAACGGTTGAAGACACCATTGCTATCTTGCGTGGCCTGAAGGAAAAGTACGAAATCCATCACGGTGTTCGCATTACCGATGCAGCTATCGTGTCGTGTGCCGAACTTTCTAACCGTTACATTTCCGATCGATTCCTTCCTGATAAGGCAATCGACCTTATGGACGAAGCTGCCAGCCGTCTGCGTATTGAAATTGATAGCATGCCCGAAGAAGTGGACATGGCTGAGCGCAAGCTAACGCAAATGCAGATTGAGGAGCAGGCTCTGATGAAGGAGTCTGACCAGGTCAGCAAAGAACGTTTGGAAGCACTACGCAAAGATATTGCCGAGGCGCAAGATAGTTTGGCCAAGCGCAAGGCTGAGTGGCAAAACGAAAAGGACGTTATCGAAAATGTCCAGGCCATCAAGACCGACTTGGAAGCTGCGCAAAACGACGAGGAGCGCGCCACGCGCGAAGGCGACCTGGTGAAGGCCTCCGAAATTCGCTATGGCCGCATTCCTGAACTGCAGCAAAAGTTGGAAGAGGCAGAAGCCGCGCTTAACGCCAAGCAGGAAGATGGCGCCATTTTGAAAGAGGAGGTTTCCCAGGAGGAAATCGCCGAGGTTGTGTCTGCATGGACCGGTATCCCGGTGTCCAAGATGATGCAGGGCGAAATGGAAAAGCTGGTTGACCTGGAGGCGAAGCTGCACGAGCGCGTCATTGGTCAAGATGAAGCAGTGTCTGCTGTAGCTGGCGCAATTCGTCGTAATCGCGCGGGCCTTTCCGATCCGAACAAGCCTATTGGCAGCTTCTTATTCCTAGGCCCGACCGGCGTTGGTAAAACTGAGCTTGCTAAAGCGCTTGCGGAATATCTGTTCGATAGCGAAAAAGCCATGGTGCGCATCGACATGTCTGAGTACATGGAGAAGTTCAGCGTCCAGCGCCTCATTGGTGCTCCTCCGGGCTATGTTGGTTATGACGAAGGCGGCCAGCTTACTGAGGCCGTGCGCCGTCGTCCGTATAGCGTCATCTTGCTTGACGAGGTGGAAAAGGCGCACCCTGATGTCTTCAACATCCTCCTGCAGGTGCTTGACGACGGCCGTTTGACCGACGGTCAAGGCCGCGTGGTTTCGTTTAAAAATGCCATCATTATTATGACCAGCAATATCGGTTCCCAAGCAATTCGCGAGTTTGAAAGCGAAAATGCTAAGCAGGAGACCATGGGCGACGTCATGGAGAACATGATGAAGGGCGATGTCGAATCTGCGGCGAAAAGCCTGGCTGATCTGTCGAACGCCATCAATGACGCTTTGCGCAATACGTTCCGTCCGGAATTCCTTAACCGCATTGACGACGTTATCACGTTCCACGCACTGTCTATTGCTGACATGGAGCCCATCGTTGACCTGCAGCTTGACGATGTCCGCGCTCGCCTGGCTAACCGCCGCGTCACGCTTGATGTTACCCCGGCTGCCATGGAGCACCTGGCTATCGATGGCTTCGACCCGGTTTATGGCGCGCGCCCGTGCAAACGCCTGGTGCAGCGTGAGATTGTTGACCGCATTGCGCAGAAGGTTGTCGAAGGCGGCATGCCTGACCGCAGCCATGTGCTTATCGACATTGACGAGCAGTCTGGCGATTACACCTGCAAGATTGAGCCTCCGCTAGACTTAGACAGCCTCCTGACTGACTAACTGCCAAAAAGGCTCGACCAGCAGTCAAACGGGCTTGACCAACTGTCAAATGGATCGACCAAAAGCTAACGGCTCGGCCAGCAGTCAAACGGAACGACCGAAAGCTAACGGTTCGACCAACAGCTAAACGGCCTCCTGTTTCCCAAACATAGGAAACAGGAGGCTTTTATTTGCAGAAATCCAAGTTTGGAACAAGCTTCTTTCTGCATGTTCGTTCTGCGTTTGATGATGCGCACTTGATTTTCATTGGTGCGCCTTTTTTATTTTTGGGGAGTGTACAACTTCCCATTTTTAGTAGATACGAGCGAAAGTTCGCACATAATGAGGCAAGCCCGCGAAGCGAGCGTCACTTTACTACGCGCTCTCGCGTTCCACCAGGTCCATCAGCTCTTGTTTGCTGTGCACTCCAAGCTTCGAATAAATATGCTTCGTGTGCCCCTTAACGGTGTTTTCCGTCAGATACAGCGTTTCAGCGATAAACGCCTTCGTGCGCCCTTTGCAAAGCAGCTGCATAATTTCGAGTTCGCGCGGCGTCAAGCCGTAATCTTTGCTAATAACCTCACATCTATCAGCGATGCTGGTGAAATCGCTCGGGTCAGTTGTCGGAGTGCCAGATAGCTCGGCAAAAATCCACTTGGTGTTCTGGTCGCGCAGGTCAAGGCAGAAGGTGGAAACTAAAAGCAGAATAAACATCAGCGCAACAATGGTGCCAATATCCATATACCCCTGTGGAGCAGTACTTGCCATAGCACAACCAATAGCAAACGGAGCCGCGTAGCATGCCCAGCCGCCACCAAATACCAAAGGAGCACTTACCTTTGCGTGTCGCGCAATGTCGGAAATAGTAAGCCATGTAAACAGCACTATTAAGTCCCAGGCGCTGCTTTCAATGCAGCGCAAAAGTGTGACCTGCGGAATTGCTGCCTGACATAACATATCAAGCGCCAATACCAAAAGGGCGACGCGCCACAGCTGTGGGAAGGTGAACGATTTCTTCCACTTCAAAACGACTATCAGCATAACGGCCGAAATGACGATTTCGACTAAACGTGACGCCAAAAAGTCAACAGGTGCAACTGCGCTTTGGTTGCCCGAAAAACGAGTAACCAAAAATGCAGTAATAAAACTAAACGCCGCAGTAGTTAAACACATGCGCCAAAGCCCTTTGATATTGTGAGACTCAAAGCGAATCTTCGGCTTTACGGCAACCGGTTTGAATCCGAGTGCTTTCCAACACATAAATATAGAAGCGGCAGGAATCAGCATTCCTATGACGCATTGAATAACAGGAGGGCAAAAGTGCAGAATAGACTTCAACACGGATCCGCCGATATTGCCTAAAAACAAGCATCCAATTGCATAACGAAGTTCAATGGCGGCATAAAACATACCCCACTGTAAGTACAGCCAACCAAGCACACACGCGCATGCAATAGAAGAAATAAGCTGCAACGGGGCAAGCACAACAACAGTGAAGGAAGCAAATAGCAAAATTGTTGTTAAAGCGCCAAGAATGGCAACAGTAATGCTTGCCGCGCGGCCTGTTAAAAATTTCATTTGCTTCGACGCGTAGGCTCCGCCAATAACCATGGCGACAGAAAGCGTGAGGTAGGCAATCTGCCACGAAACTGATGCCCCTGATTGCTGGCTTCCAACACCATTAATAATGAAGCCCCAAGCAAGTGGGCACGCTATACCAATATGTGCAAAGCGATGCAGAGAAGCGTTGCTTGCAGTGTCTGTGTGCGTGGCCTTTGTGGGCACAGCATTAGAGCTAGAAGTGGTTGTGCTCATGGCATTCCTTTCGTGCAGTGAGGCGCATAGTAGCATAGAAGAAAATTCTGTCATCCTAACGTCGGTATGATTGGGTATGATGCGTCGGCCTGCGGTTTTACCTGTTTAACCCCTTTTGGGTGCGGCAAAAAAAGTGAGCAAACCCGCGAAAACACCACTATAGGGGGGATGTGCAAGCTGATTTTGCGGGCTAGTATGCAAAACATCAAATCACATATCCGCGGAAGTCGACCTTGCGTCGCACCGAGCTGGCCCCCTCCGGCATATGCATTCCCCTTGTGCATGGTGTAGCGAACTCCCTTGTCCTCCTTGGCTTCCGAATTTTCACTTGCGGCCCGCCATCCCCCTCCGGCGGGCCGCCTTTGTATTTCGGTGCATGTTGAAGGCTAGAGCGGAAGTTTGTATCGCCGGCAACACCGCATCTCTAGCAGTCATCGTTTGTCTGATAAGCAGTGAAGTTGAAGGGCTATAACGAATGCTTAATTGTGTTCATTGAAATCAACACTATATATAGTAAGGAACGGTACGTCCCCGCGTGGGTAAGGCGGGGAAAACCCAACCCGTTGTGTGCAGCTTATGAAGAACAAGCAAATTGAAAAATAGTTCTTGCCCCACCTATGCCAGACGCGTAATATATCAACTCGCGCCGAACGCGGAAACGCAGTCGGCAGCCCGCCTACTTTAAGGCGAAGGCATGAACCTTGAGAACCGAATACTGGACAGACGGAAACCATTTATTCATATAGCCAGTGAAGCCAGTGCTTGTCAGCTCTACAACATCTGACAAGCCCCGGAAACACAATTTCTTATTTTTTAATTAAACCAAGATCGCTAAGGCAAGCTCGCAAGAGCGCGCCTTGGCTCTCTTTCAACGGAGAGTTTGATCCTGGCTCAGGATGAACGCTGGCGGCGTGCCTAACACATGCAAGTCGAACGA
>CAVEUW010000040.1:0-16276 GCA_963619015.1 Senegalimassilia sp.
AAGAAAAGACAAGGACACACACGATATGGCAAATATCCGCGATATTCAAAGCATACCTACCGCCAAGCTTATCCCATACGCGAACAATGCGAAGCTGCACCCGGCGGAACAGATCGAGAAGATAGCGAAAAGCATTGAGGCAGTGGGATTTATATCTCCAATTCTGATTGATTCGGACTGCAATGTCATAGCGGGCCATGGACGCCTGGAGGCGGCCAAAAGGCTCAACATGAAAACAGTGCCGTGTGTAAGCATTGAGGGGCTGTCAGAGGAACAGCGCCGGGCGTATATCCTGATGGACAACAGACTCTCAGAGCTTGGCTCCTGGGATATGGACTTGGTCTACACCGAACTGGGCGACCTTGACGTCGAAGGGTTCGACATAGACTTGACGGGGTTCGACCTTAACGTAGAGACCGACAGCTGGTTCGACACGCGGACGCGGAACGACAATGCCGGCCTGGGCGACGAAAGCGAAGAGTACCAGGACTTCGTGGGCAAGTTTGAACAGGCAAAGACCACCGACGACTGCTACACGCCGGATGGGGTCTACGCGGCGGTGGCTGACTGGGTATGCAATACCTACGGGGTTCAGCAGTCCCAGTTCGTCCGGCCGTTCGTGCCTGGCGGGGACTATCAGGGGTATATGTACAAGAAAGATGCCATCGTGGTGGATAACCCGCCCTTCTCCATACTTTCGGAGATTCTGCGGTACTATACCGATCGGGGCATAAAATATTTTCTATTCGCCCCGGCAATGACGCCCCTTAGTTCTGTCGCGCGGAGGGGCTGCACCTGCATAGCCGTTGGCTGTGGGATCACCTACGAGAATGGGGCCCGAGTGCCCACTTCTTTTCTCACCAATCTCGACGACCCGGACATTGTCCTACGAAGCGCACCGGACCTGTACAGAGCGGTGCAGACCGCAAACGACGAGATTTTAGCAACGCAGAGGGTGGAACTGCCGAAGTATGAGTACCCGGGCAACGTCGTCACGGCGGCGATGGTGAATCAGCTGTCTAAATGCGGCGCCCCATATGCGCTCAGACGAGGTCAGGCGGCCCCGGTCAGAGAGCTGGACGCACAGAAGGAAGTGGGTAAGGCCATTTTCGGAAGCGGCTTTCTGATATCAGAGAAGGCCGCCGCGGAGAAGGCCGCCGCGGAGAAGGCCGCCGCGGAGAAGGCCGCCGAGGTAAAATGGCCACTAAGTGAGAGGGAGCAAGATCTGATACGAGAGCTAAGTGAGAACGATTAAGGAGGAGACCAACATGGCGGGGCATGCTAAAACCAGGGAAGCGCCAGGACGCGGGATCAATGAAGCCGCCGACGAACTCATCCGCATGGCTGAGGAGGGCGGTGTAGAGCAGAATTTCTTTTTTACTACTACCTTTGCCCGGTACAAGGTGCAACTCAACACCCTTAACCGCCTGCAGAAAGAAGTGACGGCGGGGGATCTTTTGATAAAAAAGGAATACGTAAAAGGGCGGGAAAATCTCGTGGCCAATCCGGCAATAGCCGAATACAACAAGACCAGCACCGCGGCGAACCAGACCGTCCAGACACTTTTAAAAATCATTATGACCTTCGCGGAGGGTCCGGTGATGCGTACATCAAGCGATGACGACAGCTGCGACCTCTAAGGAGTCAAGCGGCAATAGCCGCAAAAGCCTCAGCCCTCATCTTGAGCGGTACATTGACCTGGTTGAGTCTGGTAAGCTGAGGGCGTCGAAGGAATGTCTGGCGCTCATAGACCACGTCCGGCACTGCTTTGAGACTGAGGCCATCTATGTGGACGAGGGGCAGGCCGACCACTACATCGGCCTGGCGAAGTACTTCCCCTGGGAAGAGCTCTTCCCCTGGCAGGAGTTCGTCATCACGCTGCACGACTGCACATACTACACAGACAGCGGCCTTCCAAGGTGGCCGGACCTTTTCTGCATGATTGGGCGAGGCGCCGGAAAAGACGGCACGATCGCACTCGAGGGCGTGGCCCTAACAAGCCCATACAACGGCATAGCAGGCTATGACGTTGACATCTGCGCCAACAATGAAGAGCAAGCCCTCCGGCCGGTGTTAGATACTGTTGACGCCTTCAACGGTTCAGAGTACAAGACCCGGCTGAAGAAGTGGTACAGTTGGAAGACGGAAAGCGTGACCAGCCTAAAGACCCGGGGCACGATTCGCGGCAGGACGAACAATCCGAAAGGAAAGGACGGCATGCGGTCCGGGATTGTCGTTTTTAACGAAATCCACCAGTACGAGAACTATCAGAATATCAACGTTTTCACCACCGGTCTTGGAAAGCACCCGCACCCGCGGCGGTCATACTACACGACCAGCGGAGACGTTCGAGAGGGGCCCCTTGATGACCTCTTGGAGACGTCTGAGGGCATCCTGTTTTCGGGCGACCCTGACAACGGCCTGCTGCCGTTCATCTGCCGCCTGGACGATAAGGCAGAGGTGGATGACCCGCAGAACTGGGAGAAGGCGAACCCCTCGCTCCCATACCTTCCCGCTCTACGGCAGGAGATAGCCAAGGAGTATCGAGACTGGAAGAAGAGCCCGCAGAGGCTCCCGGCCTTTATGACCAAGCGGATGAACATCCCTGACGGGTCCTCCGAGATCAAGGTCACCGACTATTCAAACATCAAAGCGACAAACAGAGAGATCCCGGACATCTCCGGGTGGACCTGCGTGGTAGGAGTTGACTTCTCGAAGATAACGGACTGGGTGAGCGTTGACCTGCACTTTAAGCAGGGGGACGCGAGGTATGACATCTCCCACTCTTGGATGTGTTCTGCGTCCAAGGATATCCCAAGGATTAGGGCACCCTGGAAGGAGTGGGTCGACAGTGGCCGGCTAACGTTGGTAGACGATGTGGAGATCCACCCGGAGATAGTAGCCGACTACATCAACACGGCGAAGCAGAGCTACAGAATCATGGGCGTGGCCATCGACGACTTCCGGTATGCCCTTCTGGCCAGAGCCCTGGCCGGTATCGGTTTTGACAAGGACCACAAGAACCTAAAGCTTGTCCGGCCATCGGATATAATGCGGGTGGCCCCTGTCATTGACAGCTGCTTCGCGAATCACTGGCTCACCTGGGGTGATGCCCCGGAGCTTCGGTGGGCCGCGAACAATACAAAGCTGATACGGTATGGCCGAAAGCTTGGCTCTGCGTCAGACCAAGACCTTGGAAATTATGTCTATGGCAAGATTGAGGCCAAGAGTCGAAAGACAGACCCCTTCATGGCTTTCGTTGCGGCCATGACGATAGAAGACCAGATCATCGAGAGACGATCGTCAAAGCGAAAGACGCTTGCGGTCGCCACTTATTAAGGAGTGAAACATGGCTTTTAATTTTTTCAAATGGATACTTCATGCGGCGAGCCCCGGAGCAGATGAGCAGACTGGGGGCCTCGACCTAGTGTCCACCGACTTTTTAGACGGTGGGGGCCTTGATGCGGTCGCCGGGCTTGAAATCTATCTGCAGCGCATGGCCTTCTGGTCTTGCGTGCGGAAAATCGGGCATGCCGTCGGCGCGTGCGAGATTCAAACCGTAAGAGCCGGAAGAAAGGCTAAGGCCCGCGAGTATTGGTCGTGGAACTACGAGCCCAACCCAAACCAGACGCGGAGCCAGTTCATGTCAAAGCTGATTGGCAATCTCTACCTGCATCAAGAGGCCCTTGTGGTTGAGACCCCGCAGGGCTTTCGGTACGTTGCTGACGCGTGGGGCGTGGAGAAACAGCTCACCGGCAACATCTACCGAGATGTTACAGTCGACGGCCAGAGCGTCCCCGGAGTATTTGCGGCAAAAGACGTCCTCTATTTTTCGATCGAGGGCGACAAGATCAAAAAGCTCCTCATGGGCTTGGCGACAGCTGAGGGCCGACTCATGCGGAGCACGGCGAGTTCCATCCTGCGGAGCAATGGCATGAGGGGCACACTTGAGATTGATGACTTCGCCGAGGCGGACCCCGACTTTGAGGACAATTACGCCGACCTGGTGAATGATAAGTTTAAGGCCTACTTTACAGCCGAGAACGCAGTGCTCCCCCTGTTTAAGGGGTACCACTACACAGAGCGGCAGGGGGCCAGTGGGCAGACTTCGACTCGAGACATCCGCGCCATGATGGACGATATCACGGAATACACCGCGCGGGCGATCGGCATCCCTGCTTCAATCGCACTGGGCTCTAACGTGTCTGACGCAGATTTCAAGGAGTTCATGACCTCGACTGTTCAGCCGCTGGTGAATATGATCACCCAGGAAATCAACCGGAAGATTTACGGACAGCGGCAGGTGCTCCAGCAGCAGACCTACGTGGTCATCGACTATGCAGGCGTGAGATATACGGATCTCTTCGACGTGGCCAACCCTATTGACAAGCTCATTGGCTCTGGCGCGTTCTGCATCAATGACGTCCGGGTGCGCTTAGGCCTTGACCCGATTGACGAGGCCTGGGCTAGTCAGCACTGGATGACTAAGAACTACTCGACCGTCGAGGACCTGAACACTCCGACCGACGGCGGTAACAATACATCTACCACACCGGCGAAAGAGCCGGGGGAAGGAGACAACGATGAAAACTAACAAAGCGCCTTCCGTGTATTTCGCACTTAGTAAAAATTACACGGAGGAGGATCAGCTTGAGAGCGTCGACGCCTACATCTTCGGCGACATCGCTTCCAAGCGTGGCGGCCTGGCAGGCATGCTTCAGTCTGAGTCAGACCAGTCTAGTTATGACCTAGCGTCAGAGCTGTCCTATGTACCCGCAGAGGTGCCCGTGACTGTTCATATCAACAGCAACGGCGGCGAGGTGAAGGAAGGCCTCGCAATCTACAACGTTCTAAAAGAGCGCGGCAATGTGACCACGATCTGTGAGGGCTTTGCAGCCAGCGCCGCATCCATCATCTTCTGCGGCGGCGCCACTAGAATCATGCAGCCAGCGAGCCTGCTTTTTATTCACCAGGCAAGTATGGCCGCGGAGGGCAACTCCGACGACTTCGAGAAAGCCGCGGAGGATCTTAAGATTATCACAGCGTCAGCAGTAAACGCCTACAAAGAAGCCGGTGTCAATGTTTCAGACGAAGAGCTGAGCGCCATGCTCAAAGCCGAGACCTGGATTCTACCGGAGGACGCTGTCCGCATGGGCTTCGCTACACGGGTGAGTGGTGCAGAGGAGGACGATGGCGCACCCAAAAATGATGCTGTCCAGTCTCTCATGGCCCTGGTGTCGGCTCCTAAGAACGACGCAGAGGGCATCAAGGCCCTTGCGGTATCCATCGAGGAACAATTCAGGGGCTGTCAGGACATCTTGACCCTGGCGTCAAAAGCCCTGGCGAGCCTCGAGGCTGACCCGGAGCTCTATGGGAAGGTGAAAGCCTTCGTAAACGCATTTTTTGCCACCAATCCTACGCCGACTCCGGCGAAGGTGGGAAATAAAGGATTTTTTAATTTTTAGCATGCCGGAGAACCGGCGAAGGAGGAAGAAGAATGAAAAACAAAGACGTACTCAATGCCACACAGATCGAGATCGCACAGCGCATCTCCAACGCGGCAAAGGAAGGCAACACAGAATTGTTCGAGGCGGGCCTGGGTGACCTGTTCCTCAACATTCAAGACCAGATTCTTGCAGAGGCTGCCAATGCGCGCAACGCTGCAGATGCGGCTGTACTCGCTCAGAGAGGCGTCCGCCAGCTTACCGCAGAGGAGACCAAGTTCTACCAGAATTTTATTGACTCTGTAAAAGCCGCAGGCAATGGCAACGCAGTTATGGCACTGACCGACACTGAGGTAACATTCCCTCAGACTGTAGTTGACGCAGTTATGGCTGACATGGTGCAGGCTCACCCTCTGCTTGCTGCGGTTGACACCGTCAACGTTACCGGCCTGACCAAGATTCTGATGAACACCGACGCAGGCGGTGCTGCTACATGGGGCAAGATTACCGACGCGATCGCCCAGGAAATCGCTTCCGGCTTTAAGGAAATTGACCTGAGCCAGAACAAGGTATCCGCGTTCATGCCCGTGGCTAGCGCCATGATCGACCTTGGCCCCGCTTGGCTTGACTCCTACATCCGCACCTGTCTCTCCGAGGCTCTGTCCATCGGGTATGAGAACGCAATCATCACCGGTACCGGTAAGGACATGCCCATCGGTATGGATCGTTCCGTGGCTGATGATGTAACCGTCACCGCTGGCGTGTACCCTCAGAAGGACGCTGTGACTGTTACCAGCTTCGACCGTGCTACTTATGGCACCCTGGTATCCAGCCTGGCAAAGACCCAGTACGGTAAGCCCAGAGCAGTCACCGGCTTGATCCTGGTAGTAAATCCTTTTGACTATTTCAAGCTGGTTATGCCCGCGACTACTGTTATGACCCCCGATGGCCATTACGTGAACGATGTTCTGCCCGTTCCTACTCAGATCATCCAGTCCGTAGCAGTGCCCCAGGGCGAAGCCATCCTCGGCATGGGTAAGCAGTACTTCCTGGGCGTTGCAGGCTCTAAGGGCGTGCAGTTCTCTGATGAGTACAAGTGGATTGAGGACCAGCGCTTCTACAAGGTTGTAGCGTATGCGAACGGCAGACCCAAGGATAACAACTCCTTCCAGCGCCTGAACATCGCAGGGCTTGAGCCTCTGTACCTGGAGGTTAAGCAGCACGCTGGAGCCTAGGAGGTGCTGATTGATGGGCGCTATTACTGTACCGGGGGAGTTGCTTGCGGAAGCGAAAAACTTCTTGGACATAACCTGGACGGATGAGGCCACCGACAAGAAGATCACGGGGCAGATTCAGCGCGGCATAGCTTACATCGTAGGAAAGACAGGCGTGGAGGCGTCTGTCTTTTCCGGCGATGCCATAGATTACCGGGCGCAGGAGCTGTTGTTCAATTATCTGCTCTACGACCGGGCGGGTGCCGTCGACCAGTTCAAAAAGAACTATCAGTCCGATATTGTCGGCCTGCGGATGAGGCAGGAGGCAGAAGAGCACAAAGGAGGAAGCCAATGAGACCAGGGCAGAAAGTGGAGGCCTTCCCTGACGGGGTCGTCGGGGTGTATAAGGACGAGGGCCGGAAGCTGGGCCTGCTCAAAGGCACCCTGCGCTTTGAACAGCAGTCAGTGGGCATTAACCGGTACTACGCGTCTGAGTCCTCTGTCTCGGGGAGTAGAATTGACCGGGTGGTCAAGGTCCCCCATACGACGATGGCCGACCGCCTGGACCTTGTGGTGGTTCTTACGGAAACGCCCCTGCGACAGTACCGCATAGTTAGGATCCAGGAAAAGCCAGAGCGCTCAGTGGACCTGTGGGAGCTTCAGTCCGTGGCCGTGTCAATCAAAAAGGAGATTTAAAAGCATGAAAGTGAAAGCATTAAAAGCCTTTGTTTCCGGCCGATACCTGGCAACAGCGGGCGACGTCTTGGACATTCCCGACAGCAAGGCCGCGTATTTGATCGACAAGGCAATCGTCGAGGCGGCGGAAAAGCCCAAGAAGGCAGCGGCTAAGAAGGCCGCGGAATAAGTGGCTCGCCGAAGGAATGTCCGGGTTGACGATTTTGACGCCACGCTCCAGGGCATCCTGCTTGAATACGGTCAACACGTCACTGCGGCCACGCGCCAGGCAGTTCTCGAAGTGGCCAAGGTTGCGAAGCAGGAAACGCAGGCGGCAGCGCCTGTCGGCAAGCGCGGCCGGTATCAACGGGGCTGGGCGGTCAAGGAAGAAAGCATCTCGCGCTTAGGCACGGAGGCCATCGTCCACAACCGGACGGACTATCAACTCGCGCATTTACTCGAAAAAGGCCACGCACTGCGGGGCGGGGGCCGATCTCCGGCCATCTCGCATATCAAACCCGCAGAAGAACACGCAATTAAGAATTTAGAGGAGGCGATGGAAGAAATTGCAAAAGGACAGAATAGTTAAGGACGTACTGGAAGCACTTCTGGCCTCCGACAGCGTGCCGTATAGGTACGATCACTTCCGGCAGTCGGAGGCAGTCGCGCCGCCGTTCGCCGTGTATCGCAGAGTGGCCCGCACGCCCTTTGGGGCTGATGGGCTGGCCTACTACGACGAGCCGGGGTGTGACCTTGAGGTGTACGCAGAGACACCGGAAGACATGGAGGCCCTCATGGCTAAGATTGAGGCGCTTCTTGACGAAAAAGAGATTTACTACAAAAAAACCGCAGATACGGCCTATATAGAGTCTGAGGACTTCTATGAGTCCTTGTACGAACTGTAGGTCCTGTGGAGGAGGAGAGAAAAATGGCTAATACTAACAACAAAGTCAAATTTGGCTTAAAAAATGTGTACTATGCCGTGGCTACTATTGACGAGGCAACCAACGTTGCTACCTATGCCACGCCCGTAAGATGGCCCGGTGCTGTGTCCCTGTCTATGGATGCGCAGGGCGACACCACCAGCTTTTATGCTGATGACGGCACCTACTTCACCGGTGTAGTCAATAATGGCTACTCTGGAGACTTGGAGACCGCGCTGGTGCCCGAAAGCTTCCGCGAGGATGTGCTGCAGGAGGCAGTGGACGCCAACGGTGTCCACTATGACAACACCAACGCCACCCAGGTGCACTTCGCTCTGCTGTTCGAGTTCCAGGGCGATGCCAAGGGCAAGCGCCATGTGCTGTATAATTGTGTGGCAACAAGACCCACCATCAGTTCCAGCACCAAGGCCGAGTCTATCGAAGTGCAGACCGAGACTGTGACCATCACAGCCACTCAGATCCACAACGACAAGCTTGACAAGGACATGACCAAGGCAGACGTTACCGCAGACGGTGCAGCATATGCCGACTGGTTCAAAGCAGTTTATCTGCCCGGCGCGGCTGGCTGATTGACGTAGACTTAAGCCCCAGAGGCCTCACCGCCTCCGGGGCTATTTTTTGAAGGGAGAAGAGCTAATGTATGGAACTGTTAAACTATTAACCGCAGACGGCTACAAGGACGTGCCGATGCTAGCCAATGGCGCCACGTCTTTTAGACATCGGCAGGTGTTCCACGAGGACCTGATGTCTATCTTGACCAAGGTGGCGCAGCATCCGGAGGACGAGGGCCTGGTTGACTCTGACCTGGTGTCCCGCATGGCCTATATTATGGCCAGCGCGGCCGATGGCGAGAAAGACATGAACAAGCTGTCAGTGGAGGATTACATCACGTGGCTGGAGCAGTTTGAGGCCGCATCTTTCACACTGGCCGCGGAGGCCATTGGCGGCCTATATTGGGCCAATCAAGCGGCTACATCAAAGGGAAAAAACTAGGCCGCCCCACGACCCGGGAGATGAACACCGCCGTGTATCTACTCCGGGCGGTACAGTTGGGGCTGACTATTAACGATTTGGAGCAGTTGGATGAGGGCATGGTGGTTGATATGCTGACAGAATCGGCCAACGACTCTGCAGAGTATCAGGACTGCGCCTCTCAGGAGGATATGGATAGGTTTTAAATTATGGCATCAAGAATAGCAGGAATTACAATCGAGATAGGCGGGGACACCACGAAATTACAAAGCGCCCTAAAGGGCGTCAATGCT
The DNA here is from genome assembly GCA_963619015.1 of Senegalimassilia sp. GTDB lineage: Bacteria > Actinomycetota > Coriobacteriia > Coriobacteriales > Eggerthellaceae > Senegalimassilia. The sequence goes on from CAVEUW010000040.1 coordinate 9,543, forward strand.
AATATCAAGGACACCACCTCCGCCCTTAAAGACGTGGACAAGCTGCTAAAGCTTGACCCTAAAAACGTGGAGCTCCTACAGCAGAAGCAGAAGCTTCTCGCGGAGGCCATCAACGAGACCTCCGAAAAACTGAAAACAGAAAAGGACGCACTGGCTCAGTTGCAAGCGGGCCCTCAAACGGAGGAGACCATCAAGCAGCAGGAGGCTCTTACGCGAGAGATAGTCGAGACAGAGCAGTCCCTGAACAAGCTGACAGATGAGTATAAGGACTTCGGCTCAGTGGCCAAGCAACAGGCCAAGGCCGCCGCGGCAGAAGTCGAAAAGGTAGGCAAGAAGATATCCGAGGTCGGCGATAAGATCAGCAAGGTTGGCGCGGGCTTGACCGCTGGCGTCACCGCACCCGTCACCGCAGCTGCCACGGCATCCGTGGCCGCGTGGACAGAGGTTGACGCGGCGATGGATATAGTGGTGCAGAAAACGGGCGCCACGGGGGAGGCCCTGGAGGACATGCAGACCCGGGTCTCTAACATCGCCAAGACCATCCCCACGTCCTTTGAGGCGGCAGGCACAGCGATAGGCGAGGTCAACACCCGCTTTGGGGTGACCGGCGACAAGCTGGAGGAGCTGTCTACTAAGTTCATCGAGTTCGCGGACCTTAACGACACCGATGTCAACAGTGCTATCGACACTGTGCAGACCGCCCTCGATGCTTTTGGCCTATCGTCCAACAGCGCGGGTTATATGCTGGACACCCTCAACAAGGTGGGGCAGGACACCGGCGTAAGCATGGGCACATTGGCAAGCCTTCTGACGTCCAATGCCACGGCCTTCCAGGGCTTAGGGCTCAACGCGGCGGATGCCGCCGCCCTCCTGGGCACTTTGGAGAAGTCAGGCGTTGACACGTCTACTGTTATGACCGGCTTGTCTAAGGTACAAAAGAGCGCCATGGAGGACGGTGTGACCATGGCGGAGGCTTTGACCGCGGCCTTTACCGACTCAGAGCAGGCCATTGATATTTTTGGTGCTAAGGCGGGCCCTAAGCTCTACTCAGCCTTCCAGAACGGCACCCTCTCTGTCGAGATGTTCACGGAGTCAACGCACACCCTGCGCGATGCTTTGGGCTCTGTGTCGGATACCTATGAGGCCACCCTTGACCCGCTGGATCAAATGACCATGACCATGAACACCTTAAAGGAGACGGGCGCAGAGATCGTGAACTCCGCGGCGCCTATGATCGCCGATGTGATGACTGGTCTCAGCGACGTAGTGACCAAGCTCAACGAGGCCTGGAACGGCTTGGACGAGAACCAACAGCAGACCGTCATCAAGCTTGCCGCCGTGGCCGCGGCTGTCGGTCCTGTGGTAACGGTAGGCGGGAAGCTGGTCAGCGGTATCGGTTCCCTAGTGTCCGCGGGCTCTGGCCTTATTGGTGGCGTGGGCACGCTGATAGGCAAGTTCACCAGCGCCGCAAGCAGTGCGGGGTCCGTGGTAGAGAGCGTCGCAAGCGTTGGCTCTGCAGCCAGCACGGCGGCAGCTCCTGTGGCCTCAGCCGGCAGTGCCATTGGCACGCTGTCCTCCAATGCCTTGGGCCTTGTGGCAGCGGGCGCGGGTATCGCTCTGGCGGCGACTGGTATGCTGTTATTGGCCGAGGGTGCTACAAAGATAGCAGAGGGCGGCCCCGGAGCGGCGGCGGCCCTGGTGCTATTAGTGGCGGCCGTGGCGGCTATGGCTGCGGGTGCGGCGGCGTTGGCCCCTGCATTGACAGCGGGCGCGGCTGGGCTTGTGGCCTTCGGCGCGGGCATCATGCTAATCGGCGCAGGCATCGCCCTCGCCACCTCTGGCGTGGCTCTGCTTGCCACCCAGTTGCCCAATATAGCGACTTATGGCTCCAGTGCGGCCAGCGCCCTGGTGGAGATAGGCGCAGGCCTCACAGTCGTAGCGGCAGGAGCTGTCACAGCGGCGGCCGGCATGTCCTCCATGCTGGTGCCCGTGGCAGGCGCGGCGGCTACTATCGCGGCCACAGACGTAGCGCTTGCGGCGCTAGTGGTGACCCTGGGTGCGTCCTCTGCGGCCTCCGTGCTGCTTACCGCGGCGATGGTAGCCCTGAGTGCTCCCGTCAAGGAGATCGCTAAGAAATCCAAGGAGGCTAGCGAATCCCTTGAAGGCATGACCAAGAGCGTCGATGTTACAGACGCAGCGATCGACGGCCTTGAGTCGGTGGTTAAGCAGGCGGGCGATGCAATCAAGAAGCTGGCCAAAAACGACACCAAGACAGTCAACGACACGATGACCGACGCGCTCAAGAAGTTAAATGACACGGCCAAGACGCAGATGGCCAAGGTCGAGGATACCTTCCAGGACAGTTTAAACAGTATCAAGTCGCTTTTCTCCGGCACTAGCCTAAGCTTCGACCAAAACATCGCCCTGCCCCATTTCTACATGTCCGGGTCGTTTAATGCTAAGACCGGCCAGACCCCCTCCGTGGGCATTAACTGGTACCGCAAGGCCTATGACGATGCGTACCTGTTAAACGGTGCGACAATCTTCGGCTCCATGAATGGACGGCTCCTGGGCGGCGGTGAGGGCCACGGCTCTGAGATGGTAGTGGGGACGGATAAGATGGTGTCCATGATTAAAGAGGCGTCCCTGAGTGCCAACAGCGCAAGCCTCGAGGCCATCTTGAGCAAGCTGGACAGCTTGGGCGGTCAGCAGATCGTACTCGACACCGGTGTGCTAGTAGGCCAGACGGTGGGCGCATACGATAAGGCCATGGGCAAGAGATACGCCAAACAGGCGAGGAGGGTCTAAATGATTAAATCTGTAACCATAGGCGGCCAGGATATGCTGACCGCCCACGGCCTGCACCTGGTGTCTAAGTCGATAGGGTTCCCAGAGGTGCAGACGAAGCTGGTAGAAATACCTGCAAGGAATGGCGCACTTGACTTAACAGAGGCCCTTACGGGGGCTGTTAAGTACGGCAACCGAGAGGTGTCAATGTCCTTCTACTACCGGGGCGCCGATGCCGACAGCAAGGCCAGCGAGGTGGCAAACCTTCTGCACGGCCGAAAGTTTGAGATCGTTTTCGACGATGACCCCGCGTTCTACTATGTGGGCCGTCTGACGGTATCAACGGCCCTACAGCAAAAGCGCACTGTGCTATCTGCGACGGTATCGGCCGACTGTGAGCCGTACAAGTACGACATACTGGGGTCTGATGAGGATTGGCTGTGGGATCCCTTTGACTTCGAGAGCGGCATCGTGAATGAGACCCACGACGTCAAGAGCCCCGGCAAGATTTCCCTCTACGCCAGAATAGCAGGTCAGACGCCAACCTTTACGGCATCAGCGCCCTTGACGATGTCCTTCGGCGGCGAAAGCTACAGCCTGGCGGCTGGCGAAAATAAATTTTATGACATCTTCCTGGCAGAGGGTGAGAACGTGTTCACCTTTACGGGCTCCGGGGCTGTGACGCTACACTACAGAGGAGGGTCGCTGTAAATGTATAGAGTGCTAGTAGATGGCGGGCTCATCTGCGACAGTAGGTCGGATGAGCTGGCCCTTATTGATCCGGTGCTTGACCTCGAGGTCAATACCGCCGGAGAATTTAGCTTTACTTTCCCACCCGGGCACCCATTCTATGGCAGCATAGAGCGCAGGGCCTCGATGGTGGAGGTCTACCGAGACGGGGAGATGCTTTTCGAGGGCATCTGCACCGAGGTCGAGGTTGATTTTTACGGGCAAAAGACAGTCACCTGTGAGGGGTCCTTGACCTTCTTCAACGACTCCGTACAGCGTCCGGCCTACTACCAAGGGCTTACTTGCCGGCAGCTCCTGGAAACCTATGTAAGTGCCCACAATGCCCTGGTGGAAGAGCCCAAGCGCTTCATCGTTGGCCAGGTCACTGTGGCCGACGATTATATCTCGTGCTACTCCAATTATGAGACTACCATGGAGTGCTTAAAAGATGACCTAGTGGACGACTTGGGCGGGTACTTCCGCGTCCGAAAGGAGAATGGCGTGAGATACCTGGACTACCTGGCCGAAAGCCCCAGAACCAACAGCCAGGTGATCCTGCTGGGCGAAAACTTACTCGACTTCACGACCAACCTAGACACCGAGGAACTGGCCACCGTAATCATCCCACTGGGTGAGACTCTCGATGAGTCGCCCATTGAAGGCTTAGACGCAAGACTGGACATCAAGTCCGTCAATGATGGCAAGGATTATGTATACAGCCCGGAGGCTGTGAAGAATTTTGGCTGGATTGAGAAGGTGGTCGAGTGGCCGGATGTGACGGTAGCCGCTAATCTCAAGGCCAAGGGCGAGAAATACCTGGCGGATACGCAGTACGAGAACATGACCATCGAGGCCCGGGCCATCGACCTACACCTGGCGGATAGCGCCGTGCAGAGCTTCCGGCTCCTCGATAAGATCAGAGTGGAGAGCAGGCCCCACGGCCTCGACCGGTATTTTCTCCTGTCGGCAATGACCATCAATCTCAACAACCCCGAAAGCGACTCAATCACGTTAGGCGTGGAAGAGAACGCAAGCCTCACGGCCAAGAGTCAGAGCACGAGCTCCAGCATCCTCAAGCGCATTGAGCAGGTGCCCACCAGCGCGGCGGTACAGTCTGCAATCAAGAACGCAACGGCGCAGATCACAGGGGCCGAGGGCGGTTACGTGGTCATAGAGGCTAACGAAGAGGGCAAGCCCAAAGAGATACGCGTCCAGGACGCGCTGATGAACCCCACGAAAATCTGGCGCTGGAACGTCAATGGCCTAGGCTACTCTAAAGACGGCGGCAAGACCTACGGGCTGGCCATGACCATGGATGGCGCCATTGTAGCGGACTATATCACCTCCGGCAGCTTATACGCGGACCGGATCAAAGGCGGCACGCTGACCCTAGGGGGCGTTAATAATACCGACGGCCAGATGGTGGTTAAGGCCGCAGACGGCAGCACCACTGGAACGTGGACTAACGAAGGCATCCAGCTGTATTCGGGGAAGATAGGGCCCCTGGACATATCGGAGGAAGGCCTTCGATTCTACAGCGGAGGCACGTGGGCCGCCTCAGACTACTACGCGACCTTTGGCGGCGACACAGCATTTCCAGAGGGCCCCTTCACCTTCAGCACGTACAAAAAAATCAATGAGTCCGCCACCGCACTGGTCGCATATATTTCCATGGCCGGCCACGGGGAGTTTGACACGCTTACATCAAGGGGCACGCTGACCCTGCATGAAGATGTCACCGTGAGCCCGTACAGCGGAGCCGCGCACGTCAACGGCAGCGTATACTTCAATGACCCCACGTACTTCATGAGCAACCTCGTCGTTTTTGGTGATAAAACTCGCGCGGTCGAAACGAAGAACCATGGCACGCGAACCCTGCACGCCTACGAGACACCGACGCCATATTTTGGCGACATCGGCGAGGGCGCGCTGGATGAGACGGGCCAGTGCGATGTCTACATCGATGATATATTAAGCGAGTGCATAGACCTGACGGGCGATTATCAGGTATTCCTCCAAAAGTACGGAGAGGGCGACGCATACGTGGCCACCAGGGAAGCAGACCACTTTATCGTCAAGGGCACGCCTGGGCTCTGCTTCGGCTGGGAGCTGAAGGCGGTACAGAGAGACTATAATGGCATGAGGTTCCGCACAGTGAACCCAGCAGAAAAGGAGGACAAATGATTAACATCAGAAGCATTGACCTATCTAACGAAGGGCAGGTGGAACGCATAGCGGCCACCTACGACAAGATTAACGACGCGGGGGAAATCGTGGCCATGAACAAGCGCATCTCCAGAGTCATCACGGACGAAGCAGTCAAGGCCAAGCACGCTGACCTGCTCGCCTATGTTCAAAAGCTTATTGAGGAGGAATAAAAAAATGGCGATTGCAGACGATTTACAAAAAATACTTGACGCCCACTATGGCAGGGACGTGAGGCAGAGCATCCACGACAGCATCAAGGACATTTGGGGCATCGCGGACACTGCCAAGGACAGCGCTACCGCAGCTGCATCCGAGGCCAAGGCAGCCGCTACAACGGCCGTCACTGCTGGCCAGGCGGCCCAGTCTTACGCAGTGGGCGGCACTGGTACCAGAGAAGGCGAGGACGTCGACAATGCGAAATACTACTGCGCCCAGGCTAAAGGCGCAGCGGGCAGCATCAAGCCCCAGGGGGCTGTGGTCTTTGCCAATCTGCCGACAGAGGGAATGGCCGCCGGCGATATGTACACGGTGAGCGATGCCTTTGTGTCCGATGACCGCTTTGCCGCGGGCGCAGGCATTAGCTATCCGGCGGGTACAAGCATCTACTGGATGGATGGCAAATGGTCTGTGCTGGCAGCTCTGCCTGACCTTTCAGAGTATCAGACTAAGACAGGCGATACAGCCTCCAACGTCGTGACCTTTAAAGAAGCGACGAAGACTGCTGACCTTAAGAGCGGCGAGTCCCACAGCGTGCTTTTTGGCAAGATCAGCAAGAGCCTCAAGAGCCTGTCGGAAACGCTGTCCAGCTTGGCCAGCAAGCTCAGCACGGATGAGGGCACCATCAGCACCCTACAGTCGGAGCTGTCTACCGCTACCGGAGATATCAGCACTCTATCCTCCCAGTTCGCCAGCTACTCCAGACGCACTCGAAAAGACATCACGTCCAGCCTTGGCGATCTGTCAAAGGCAGTCGCAGAACAGAACCTCGAGAAGTATGGGTATTCAATCGG